>JBGSME010000072.1:0-8172 GCA_041740335.1 Bryobacteraceae bacterium
AGACGTCGACCTGTTTCAGTATGCTGACACGCCCGAAGACGCGTTTCACCTCCTTCGCGAAGGCTTGACACGTTACTATCTCACCCCGGCCGGCAAGGGCGCGCCCGCGGACGAAGAGACCCCGGCGATTTCCCGGTCGCGGCTGTAATTCCAGGTTATGCTGTCCCGTCGAGCTCTGGAGTTATTGTTCCTTGCCGTGCTCGCGGTCTGGCTTTGTTCCTGGTGGGCAGACGCGCTTCTCCTTTGGGCCATTGTGTCGCTACCCTTGATTGTGCTGGCCGGCGTGGTCGGAGTACGGTTCGGGCGGCATTTGCTTCGCCCCCTCATTTGGCGTCTCCGAAACCGCCTCGCGGTGGCGTATCTCTTTATCGCTGTGATTCCGATCGCCCTGATACTGCTGCTCTCGCGGCAGTCAGCCATCTTTCTGGGAGAACAAGTGGCCGCCTATCTCGTTCAGTCCGAACTCGATCATCAGGCGGGTCAACTACGCGGCGTTGCGCGGCTATTGGCGTTATCGGATAAGGCCGAGCGTCCCGAGCGGGCCCGTGTCATGCGCGCCGCGCTCGATCCGCGCTTTCCCGGCATCGACGCTTCTATCAACGATGTCTATCACGACCCGGTGGCCGGATGGGGTGACGCGGCCGGTGTGATGGTTCGGGATCGTAAGTTGTTCCTCTGGGCCCACGCCGTCGAGGGCACCTTGTGCGTTACGGTACAGTCGCCGGTCACGCGGAGATGGCTGGCCGAATTGGTCTCCGGGTTGGGTCCGGTGTCTATCCTGCCCGGTCCGGCGGGCGGCGATTCTTTCTCGATCGCCCCTGAGGACAACGACCCGCCCGTGGCACTGGCGGCGGCGGTGAATCGTTTCGATGATGAACTGCGATGGGGCAACAACATACCCGTGGCCCGCTGGGATACGCCGGGCCGCTATGAAGCCGGCCTGCTCGGCGTCAGGACACGATTCTCTGCGCTGACGCATGTGCTCACCCGCACGGGCAATCAGGCAAGCCTGCCGAATGCGCTCTGGATCTATGGCATCCTGCTTGGGATCGCACAGGCCGCGTCCATCTATATCGGCGTCACCGTCACTCGCAAGATTACCGCGGCGGTCGACGACCTTTACGAAGGCACCCATCGCGTGAGCCAAGGCGACTTCACGCAGCGCATTCCCGAGAAGGGGGAAGATCAGATCGCCGGGCTCAGCCGATCATTCAATCAGATGACCGGGCAGGTGGAACATCTGCTCGAAGTGGCCAAGGAGAGTGAGCGTCTCCAGGCGGAAGTGGAGATCGCGCGCAAGGTGCAGGCGCAGTTGTTCCCGCAATCGGCGCCGCGTATACCGGGTCTCGAACTGTTCGGCGTCTGCGCGCCGGCGCGTATGGTCTCCGGCGACTACTATGACTATCAGCGGGCCGGCGGCCGGTTCGCCATCGCGATCGGTGACGTAGCGGGGAAGGGAATATCGGCGGCGCTCCTGATGTCTTCGCTACAGGCTTATTTCCGCATGCAACTCGACGATCTTGCCGCGGGTGGCGTGGCGGGCGCTGTGGCGCGCATCAACCAACTGCTGCATGCCGCGACGCCGGCTGAGAAATTCGCCACCTTGTTTCTAGGCGTCTACGACGCGTCCACTGGCGAGCTGGTTTACACCAACGCGGGCCACCTGCCGCCGCTGCTGATCCGTGACGGATCGGCCCGTCCCCTTGATGTGACGGGAATGGTGGTGGGTGCTTTCGCCTCCGCCCATTATTCGGAAAGCACCGTTGTGCTCGAGCCCGGCGACATTCTCGTAGCGTTCACCGACGGCGTCACCGAGCCCGAGAACTCCTACGGCGAGATGTTCGGAGAGCAGCGCCTGGGCGAACTGCTGGCGCAATCGGCCGCGCTGCCGCTCGAGCAGATTCTCGATACCGTGCGCGAGGCGGTCACTGCTTTCACCGGAACGGCGGAGTTGCAGGACGATCTGACACTGCTGATCGCCAAGAGAGTGGCGACGTGAGATGACACGCATCACTGGCCGCATTCTCACCGTCGTCATGCTGATCGGGGCGACACTGGCTTTCGGGACGGCCGGGTTCGTGTGGCTGTCTGGCTACCCGCTCTTCGATGCGCTCTACATGTCGGTGATCACCATCACCACGGTGGGTTACGGCGAAGTTCATCCGCTGACGCGGAGCGGGCGCATCTTCAATACCTTTCTCCTTCTCATCGGCGCGGGCGTGATGGCATACGCCTTCAGCGCCATCACGCAAAGCATCTTCGAAAGTCAATTCGGAGAGATGATCCAGCAACGGCGGAATCGAAAAATGATCGATCGACTTAAGAATCACTACATCCTGTGCGGCTTCGGACGCGTGGGCCGCGGCGCCGCGGCGGAACTGAAAAGGTCGGGTGTGCCATTCGTTGTGATGGACCGCAGCGAAGACCGTGTCGAGCGCGCCATCAAGATGGGGCTCCTCGCTGTGCAAGCCGACGCCACTCGCGACGACATGCTGATTGAAGCAGGCATTCAAAGAGCCCGCGGATTAATCGCGGCGCTGGCCACCGATTCCGATAACCTCTTTCTCATTCTTTCCGCGAAGAGCCTCAATCCGAAGTTGACCGTATCGGCGCGGGTGGCCGAGGAAGCCTCCGAGAGCAAGATGCGTCGCGCCGGCGCCGACGCCGTGTTCATGCCGTATTCAATGACAGGGTACCGCTTGGCGCAGTCCATTCTCCGGCCGCACGTGTTCGAGTTCCTCGACATCACCGCCCAGACGTCGAGCATGGGCATGAACGTCGGCATCGAACAGGTGGAGATCCGGCCAGGAGCAAAGCTCGCTTCCCGCACGCTCAAGGAAATGCAGCTGCGGCGGGATCTCGGTGTGATCGTGTTGGCGATACGCCGCGCCGACAAGACGATGGAATTCAATCCGTCCGCCGACGCCACCGTCGAGGTAGGAGACAATTTGATCGTAATGGGCGGATACGAAGACGTACGGCGCCTGGAGAAACTCGTATCCGGAGGCGACGTCTGAAATGCAGGTGCTGACAGCGGCCGAGATGCGCGAGGTGGACCGGCGTACCGTGGAACTCGGTATTCCGGACGCCGTGCTGATGGAGAACGCCGGCCATCGCGTGGTGGAATTGTTGGCCGAAAAGTTCCACCCGCTTTCCGCGCACCGGATCGTGATCCTGTGCGGCAAAGGGAACAACGGCGGCGATGGGATCGTGGTGGCAAGGCAACTGTTCACCCGGTTTCGACCGAGGTCCCTCGACGTTGTGCTGGCCGATACAGCGCCGGTGAATGCAATTTCGCTTTCGGCGTGCGGGTACCGCCGGCTGTCGCGCGAGATCATGCCGTCCATGCGGGCGGCGACCATCGTGGTCGATGCCCTGCTCGGCACCGGACTCACCGGACCACCGCGCGAGCCTTATGCTTCGCTGATCCAGGAAATCAACGGCGGCGGCTTCCCCATGGCCGAGGTAGTCTCGGTCGACATGCCGTCCGGGCTGGCGAGCGACACGGCGCACACCGCGTGGGATCATGTGCGTGCGCGATATACGGTGACATTCACCGCTCCCAAGCCGGGCCAGTTGCTGGATAGCGGCGTGGCGGCGTGCGGCGAACTGGTGGTTGCGCCGATCGGGTCGCCGGCGGAACTTTGCGCGTCGGGCACGAGGCTTATCGAGCCCGCCGACTTCTCCGTTTTGCTTGCGCCCAGGCCCCGGGCGGGACACAAGGGAACGTTCGGCCATGTTCTGGTAATCGGCGGCTCGCCGGGAAAAACGGGGGCGGCGGCGATGACTGGTATGGCTGCGCTGCGTGGCGGCGCCGGGCTGGTTACGGTTGCCAGTTCCGAAGAAGCGCTTGGCGAGATCGGAGCGCACGCGCCCGAGTTGATGACCGAAGAATTGCCGGAGTATGGCCACTTTCGAGATCTCGCCGCGGGCAAGACTGTTTTCGCCGTTGGCCCCGGGATGGGCATGCATCGGCACCGCGCGGAGTTTCTGCGCCGCATGTTGGCTGACCATGATCAGCCCGTGGTGATCGACGCGGACGCTTTGAACAATCTGGGCGGGGTGGAATTGCCGCGTGACCGGCGGCTGATCCTGACACCGCATCCGGGCGAGATGGCGCGGCTGATCGAGGCGCCCACCGCCGAGATTCAGGCGGACAGGATGAACGTGGCGCGCCAGTTCGCAACCAGCCGCGGCGTGCTGCTGGTGCTGAAGGGCTACCGTACCCTGGTGGCATTTCCCGAAGGTGAGCTTTGGATCAACCCGACGGGCGGCCCGGCGATGGCCACCGGGGGAACGGGTGACATCCTGACTGGGCTCATCGCGGGGCTGGTTGCCCAGCATCCGGAGGAATGGCGCATGGCCGCGGTAGCCGCGGTGTGGCTTCATGGATACGCGGGCGACAGGGCGGCCGCGGCGTTGGGCGAGAAATCCGTGATTGCCACGGATCTGCTGCGGTATCTGCCGGAAGCTTTCGCGGCGGCGAAGGAGCACGGTGCGGACCTACACGACTGAGTCAGACGAAGAGACCATCGCGTTGGGGCGAATGCTCGCGGCCGACGTGCTTCCCGCAAGCGGCCTGGTATTGCTGGTCGGCAATCTCGGCGCCGGAAAGACAACCCTCGCCAAAGGCATTGTCGAGGGCCGCGCCGCCGCTCCGCGCGAAGATGTGTCGAGCCCGACCTACAGTCTGATCCACGAGTATGGCGACCCGGTCTCGGTGTATCACGCCGATCTCTACCGCCTGGAAAACGAAGAAGAAGCCGCGCGCCTGGGCCTTGATGAACTGATCGAAGGCCCGGCGCTGGTGTTAGTCGAGTGGGGCGAACGCTTCCGTCGGCTGTGGCCCGAAGATCGAACCGAGATTCGGATCGAGAGGGCCGGCGAAGATCAACGGAGGTTTCTGATCCGGTCCGCGAAGGCTTCGTAGGATCCGGCCGCGCGATTGTTCAGCCATGCGCTGTAGTCCTGCGCGATCTTCTCGAGGTTGTGGAATTGGAACGGATCCTTGGTGGCTTCGCGCCACAGCGGCAGGATTGCCTCAATGCGCACGAAGACGAGCAACAGTTCACGGTTGCTCTCAAAGAACAGTTCCGGATTCAGGACGCCGGCGCGCATGAACGAGGCGACCATGTCCCAGTAGGAGACCACCATGCGGAAGGAGGCGTTCTCGTCGGAGCCCGGAGGGCAGACGGTCTGGAACTCCTCGAGAGTGGCGGCGTGAAAATTGCTCACGAACCAGGATCGGGCCCGGCGCATGCGGTCTTCCCGCCGCATGTCGTAAAGGCGCAAAATCAGATTGACGTCGTCGTAGGTTGCCGTTGGGGTTAACTTAGCCATAAATTGTTAGCTTAGCAGTCTGTACGATGGTGCTTATGCCCTTCCTCCGATTCCTTGTTGCCGCCGCATTGGTTTCGGCCGCGGCGGCCGCCGCCGAGCCGATCCGGCTTCATCCGGCCAATCCGCATTACTATCTGTTCCGCGGCAAGCCAACGGTGTTGATCACTTCGGCCGAACACTACGGCGCGGTGCTCAACGGCGACTTCGATTTCGTGCGTTATCTGGACACGTTGAAAGCGGACGGCCTGAATCTTACGCGCACATTCGCCGGGCTCTACTACGAAGTGCCGGGCGACTTCGGGATCACGCGCAATACGCTGGCGCCGAAGCCTGCGCGATATGTCGGGCCGTATGCGAGAACCGCGGTGAAGGGCGCCCTGGACGGGTTGAGCAAGTTTGATCTGAAGCGCTGGAACCCGGCCTATTTCGAACGCTTGAAGCGTTTCCTGCGCGCGGCGTCGGATCGCGGCGTGGTGGTGGAACTTACGCTCTTCTGCGTGTATTACTCCGATCGTATGTGGAATTTGAGCCCGCTGAATCCCGCCAACAATACCTCGGGCATGCCGGCGATTCCACGCGAGGAAGTGCTGACGTTGAAGCACCAGGCCATGTTGGCGATCGAAGAGGCGTTCGTACGCAAGGTGGTGGGGGAGTTGCGTGACTTCGACAACGTCCTCATTGAGATCTGCAACGAGCCATACATTCGGGATCTGGCTTCGAACGAGTGGCAGAGCCGCATGGCGGCGGTGATCCGCGAGGCCGGGCAAACATTGGCGCCGGCGGCGCGACACATGGTTGGTTGGAACGCGGCAAACTTCGCATTGAAGATAGACGCGCCGGATCCGAACGTGTCCTACTATGCGTTTCATTACGCGCGGCCGCCGGTGACGGTGGCGCAGAACTACGGCTTGGCAAGGCCGCTTGGGCTGAACGAGACGGGGTTCGACGGAACGCTGGACGCCGTCTACCGGATACAGGCCTGGGACTTTCTTCTTGCCGGCGGCGCGATGTACAACAACCTCGACTACTCGTTCACGGTGGGCAATGAGGACGGCCGCTTTCCCGTGCCGGGGAACGCTCCCGGCGGCGGGAGCCCGGAACTGCGGAAACAACTCGGAGTGTTAGCCGCCTTCTTTGCCGGGCTTGACTTTCTAAAGATGCGGCCCTCGAATGATCTGGTAACTGGAGGCCTTCCGGAAGGTTACTCGGCACGAGCGTTGGAGCAGCCCGGCGAAGCCTATGCGGTGTATCTGCATTCGGGCCGCGTGATGGCCGGTTACAAACCGAGGTACGTATATCGAACGGAGAAGGTCTCGTTCCCAGTCCCGGTAAATCTGCCGGCGGGCAAATGGAGAGCGCGTTGGTGGAACACCCGGACCGGCAAGATCGACCGTGAGGAAACATTCGACCATCCGGGTGGGCACGCATGGGTTCCGTCGCCGGAGTTCAGCGAGGATGCGGCGCTGGTGCTCGCTCGGGCCGGAGGCTAGACGGCTATTTCTTTCGGCCACCGTCCGTGATATGCTCTCCAGCATGTCTCGATTGCTTCTTGGTCTTTTTAGTATCCTTGCCCTGCCGGCCGCCTACTCGCAGACCGCCAGTTTAACGGGGCGCGTTGCCGACCCTAGCGGCGCGGTGATTCAGGGTGCGCAAATCACGGTGGAGTCCGTAGCCACTGGAATTGCCGTCCGAACGGAAACCAACACGGACGGTCTATACAACGTCCCATCGCTCCAACCGGGGCGCTATACAATTGGAGTGGTTAAGGACGGATTCAACTCGGTGAAACAGTCGAATCTTGAATTGCAGGTCCAGCAGGTGGCGCGTCTTGACGTAACGCTCCAACTCGGGGCGGTCAGCGAATCGGTGCAAGTGTCGGCGCAGGCGGTGTTGCTTGACAGCGAGAGCTCAACGGTGGGCCAGGTGATCGGCGCCAAGCAAGTTTCCGAACTCCCGCTTCTCGGCAGAAACCCTTACGCCCTGGCGATGTTAGTGCCAAGCGTTCGGCCCTCGGGGGGAGTGAACAACCTTCCCGTGGACCAGATATCCACGGTCTCGTTCATGATCAACGGACAGCGGGCCAGCGCGAATGAGTTTCTTCTGGACGGGGCTCCGAACTCCGCGCCGTCGCAGAACCAGCCCGTCATCAACTCCAATCCGGACACGGTGCAGGAGTTCAAGGTGGAAACGAATAACTTCAGCGCGGAGTATGGCCGCGCGGCGGGCGGCGTGTTCAACGTCGTGACCAAGAGCGGATCGAACGAACTGCATTTCAATATGTATGAGTTCTTTCGCAACGACAAGTTGAACGCCAGCGACTTCTTCGCGAACTCGGCCGGCAAGAGCAGGCCGCCGCTGAAGTTTAACCAGTTTGGTGGAACCTTGGGCGGCCCGGTGGTGCTGCCGAAGATCTACAATGGGCGCAACCGGACGTTCATCTTCGCCAGTGTCGAACTGGTACGGTTCATCCAGGGAACGACGTTTCTTGGAACGGTGCCCGATCCGCGCAATCTGGCGGGCGATTTCTCCAACCTTCGCAACGCCGGCGGCAATTCGGTGGTGATCTACGATCCTTCCACCACGCGGGCCAATCCTGGCGGCGGCTTCGCGCGCACGCCCTTTTCCGGCAATATCATTCCCACCAGCCGCATCCACCCGATCGCGCGAAATCTAATGAAGTACTTCCCCGACCCGAATACCGCCGGGGCGGCGTTTACCGGGATAAATAACTACGGGCGCACCGACGGGAGCAGGGTTACCAAAGATACATTCAGCATTCGCGGTGACCATAACTTCTCCGCCGTGAACCGGATGTTTATCCGCTACTCTTAC
>JBGSME010000073.1:0-8445 GCA_041740335.1 Bryobacteraceae bacterium
CAAAAAAGGCAACACAGTATGACGTTGGCGCCGGGCTGTGCATGGGTTGGCTGCTCATGCGCGATAAGATACTCGCCCGCAAGGCCGCGTAAATGAAAGAGAAACTGCTGCGAATTGCACCCTTGAACCCGGCCCAACCGCCGGACGGGGCCTAATACGCGGCATCGTTTCGCACCAGGAAGGGCTTCCATCATGCATAACTACTCCGGTGTTCTAGTCGTTGTCGGCAGTCTTTGCTTGACGATCACGCTGGTTCTCGCGTGGTGTCTGGTTGGCGTTCGTACGTCATCGCGGGTGAGGAAACTGTTCCCCAGCGTTCCAAATTTGCTAAAGGCCCATATTGACTATCTGCTCATGACCGGCTTGTTGATGATCTTCTACCTGCTGTTCGCACATTTCCGGCTGTCCGTGCCGCCGGTCATTCTGGTGGCGATGAGCGTCGGATCGCTGATGAACCCCGTAGGATTTCTTGTACTGGCGATCAAGCCTGATACGAAGCAGATTCCCGCCAGCCCGTTCGGAGTCATCATGACCACCAGTTTCACACTCACGACGATTGGCTACGCCGGCGCAGCTTGGTCCGTTGCGCACGCCGCAATACTCGCACGGTGACCGCTAGGAGCCAATTTGAAAGCCATTCTGCACACTCGATACGGGTCCCCCGATCTTCTCCGATTTGAAGAGGTGGCCAGGCCAGCGCCAAGAGACAAAGAAGTTCTCATAAAAGTACATGCGACCACGGTGTCGACCGGGGATTGCAACATGCGGAATTTCACGTTCGTTACCAAATCCATGCTGCCGATGGCGAAACTTATGTTTGGAATTGGCAAACCTTGGAAAGCACGCATCCTCGGGACGGAGTTGGCTGGAGAGATCGTGGAAGCCGGCAAAGACGTTGCGCGGTTCAAGTCAGGAGACCGGGTATTCGGCTCGACCGGCATGGCCGGCGGCGGGCACGCCCAATACGCATGCCTCCATGAAAATGCGGCTTTGGCGATCAAACCAGATTCTCTGAGCTGGGAGGAGGCAGTCGCCATACCATTTGGTGCGAACACCGCGCTCTATTACCTCCGGGATCTGGGAATAATCCAAGCTGGGCACAGGCTTCTGATCATCGGCGCTTCGGGAAGCATCGGCTCGGCCGGCGTACAACTGGGCAAGCATTTCGGGGCGATCGTGACCGCCGTGTGCAGCGGCGCGAATGCGGAGTTAGTGAAATCCATGGGGGCGGACAAGGTCATCGACTATACCAGGAAAGATTTCACCAAGAATGTAGAAACCTACGACCTGATATTTAACGTCGTGGGCGCAACCACCTTCGACCGCTGCAAACACCTGCTTGAGCCCCAAGGTATTTTCCTTTCCTGCATCATAGGTCTGCCTGACGTGGCACGGAGCCTCTGGACCTCCATCATCGGAGGGAAGAAAATGCGGGGTGGTGTGGCAATCAACAACCCGGAGCGGATGGCTTTCATTGCGGAGCTCGCGGCCGTTGGAAAGCTCAAGCCGGTCATCGACAGCATTTATCCTTTGGAGCAGATCGCGCAAGCTTTTAAGCATGTTGAACGAGCGCACAAGAAGGGAAATGTGGTGATTAGGGTGGAGCACCCATAGAGGAAACGATTCGTCACCAGATGCAGAACACGGGCGTTGGCCGTATTGCTGTGCGGGACCGAGTCGCTACGCCGGGGTTTGGCCCGTCACTCGTGCTGCAGTACCGACTCTTTAAAGTAAGAACTGAGGTCCCAATTTGTGAACTCCTTAGAGCTCAAGATCCCACCCGTCGCAGTCGTACTATGTACGGCTTCGGTCATGTGGGTCGTCGCGCGATTCCTCCCGGTGGGCGACGTCCAACTCCCCGCCCGCATTTTCTTCGCAATCACATGTGCCGCCGTCGGCGTCGTCACAAGCGGCCTGGGCGTAATGGCATTCAGGCGAGCACGTACAACAGTCAATCCCACAAAACCTGGAGCAACATCCGTATTGGTGCACTCCGGTGTTTACTCTCTGACGAGAAACCCCATGTATTTGGGCTTCCTCCTGATCCTCTGCGGCTGGGCGATCCTCCTACGCAACGCGTTCCTCTTCCCGTTCCCGCCAATGTTCATTATTTACATGAACCGCTTTCAAATTCAGCCGGAAGAACGAAAGCTTACAGAAAGCTACGGAGCGATGTTCACTGGATACACTGCGCGGGTGCGACGGTGGATTTAAGGAAGGCGTGAAACGAAAGACTCGGGTTGTTGTTTTACTCGCCGATAGCGGCGCCAGCATCCGCAAGGTAGGACCTGCCTCTGCGGTGTACCAGCACATTGCGCAAACGACCCTTTGTGGAACACGCCCGCGGCGTGTGCAGGGCGAGTCCTTCAATGGCCTCCTTGTTCTTCACGAAAACCGCTTCGGTGCTCGCCACGATCCGCTCCACTGTTATCTTAGGCGCCAACGCCGCCAAACCAAACTTCCGATCCTATCCTCCTGGTGGGGTTGCAGGAAACGAAGCCGCTCAAGGGCGAGTGCCCTGATCTCCTCCGTGAGCCAGACCAATTGGTCCATAGTTGAGGCGTAGTTGAAGCGTACGCCCAAATAGCGCGCAAACTTCTACGCCAGATACTTTGCAAAGTGACATCCTTGAGAAGTAAATCGGTGATGAGCGCGGCCGTCGTGATGCTCGTCAGGCATCAACTTCAAGTCATTTCAGCAAACCCCGAACACTCGGCTGTTTGACCTCGCACTCGGGATCCGAATACCCGTTGATGACAAGCCACTCTCGTTGCTCCCAAGTCAGCCGCTCTCGCCGCACAACCTCGGGATGCCGCTTCAAGAGCCGCTGGAATGAGGACTCCGCAACGCTGCCCTTGAACCGCCGGAGGTGCCCGCACTCCAGCAGCCGATACACTGTCGCCCTTGAAACGCCGAGATCGTTCGCCACCTGCTGAACGGTCAGGCGATCGCGGTGGCTCTCACCGCGATCCCACTCCGTTCTCCGCCGCCGCTGTTCGTATTTGCGAGCAGCGGCTTCGGACCGGCCCACGACTTCGCGTCCCTTCTCTAGCGCTTCGACCTCCGTTCTCCGCCATCTCGGCTTCTCGCGCCATGGCCGCTGCCCTGGCGGCAAGACCCGCCGCAAGAACTCCTGTACCGCCTCTGGCGTCCGCCCGAGCGTGACCGCCGCATCTTGCAACGGCTCGCGTTCGTCCGCCGACGCTAGCGCCCAATCCAAAATCCATCGCCTGTCTTTCGTGGTCCAGCACCTCATCTTTCAGCTCCCGCACGGCATCGGTTATGTCCGCTTGGCAGCAGGCTACGGTCAGACGGGCAGATTCGCGAAACGCCCTACAAAGCCGAGGGGCGATGTCAGTTCACGCCGGCGTTGGACGCGGGGGCCTGCAACCCACGCGAAATCAGCTTGTTCCCGAGTTCGGAGCCACAGCGTGGGTCTTCCACGAATCGAAGCCACCAGCCCGGGTCGGCATCCCCCGTGAGTAAATTGCCATTGTTCTTAATGACTTGCTCCCTCCAGAACAAAATCGGGAAGAATTGTCAAAGTGCTATTTGTGAACGTCACCGGGCCTGGGCCTCCGCTTGCGATCCCGACGGAACTGTTCCAGTATGAGAAGTCTCCGTTGCCCCCGCGAAAGAACTCCGATCAATCCGGTGAACGACTCCGTCGCCCCGCACGCGAGAGGGCCGAAGTCGCCGCACTCCGTGTGCCGTGGCCCCGCGTTCTCGACGCAGCCGTCCGCTATTCGGAGTGGCAGATCTTCGCTCTCCGAGTCCGGTCCGCGTGCGAGCCATCAGAGGAGATTTCCGCCGCAATGGCTGACGAACTGAACGCGAGGTGCCCCGGCTTCCTTGAATGGAATCTCGATCAGCAACGGAGAAATCCGGTGGACCACTCCGTTTGGCTAAACCTCGTTGAGTGGATCGCCATCAACGAGTTCGCCAACGCTCGAACGGGAGGCTGGTACGAAGCCGTTGTCCACTACGGCTTCAATCGAATGAAGTGCCTGCGCGCGTGGTCTGAATGGACACTCAACAATCTCGGTACAACAACTGGCATCCCGCAGTTGCCGGACTCGCCGACACTCCCGTCCGCGGTTGACGCACTCCTCGAGTCACGGGCACTCCTGCTTTGGACAAACGCACGGACGCCTCCGAACTCCACCATCCCAAGAGCCGTCCATGCCGAACTCGCCGGCCATCTGAGTCACCCCGGCCCCGATCGGTTCTCGCCCTGGAACCGATCCGCATTCATCCGCTTGGCGTTCGACCTCGACAAACAACGTACATGCCAAGCCCGCGCCGAGGGTTGGCTCAAGAGCCTCCGGCACCAACTCCTCCATCACCCACGCTATCACCGCCTTGTCCACTTCTGTCTCCACTGCCAAGTGGAATGGCGGAACCTCACGCCGCCCCCGTCGCCGACATTCGATCGGTGGAAGCGGGCTTGCGATGAGTATTTCGTTCCCCACGCGCCGCTCCATTGAGTCTCCCGGCGGCGTATCCGAGACCAAGAAGCCACTTCCGGGTCTCAGTGGGCAAATCGTCCAAGGGAATAAGTTCCGGTCGAGTCCGCAGCAGCCTGACAAATGACTCCTCGGTAATCCGGTGGTTGTGCGTGAGCACCAAACCGCGCTCAACCCAGTAGCGCACTTGTCGAACGGAAACGTTGAGCCGGCAAGCAAGATCCTTTGGCCGATGGCCATCGAAATCATCGACCGAGTAATTGAACTGTCGAAGCTTGCTACGCACGGCGTTTTCTGTGCGCTTCAACAGCCCCGCGAGCGCGGGGATCGAACTGAGCCCGCCGATCGCATGTAGTAGTAAGTTCAGGTCATCCGCCGACCACAGCCGCCTTCCCGATCTCAACCCCAACTTGCGAGCGCGACGCTGAATTGCATCGCGCGACCAGCCGGGCCGAACCTCCAAGATGGCAGCGAACGCGCCGCCTACTCCTCCTGACAACCATCCACGGCGAAGCCGGTCGTCGAGATCGTCATCCCACGCGTAGTTCGGAACACCGGGCATCCGGCCGGACGACGAGCGCCTGAAAGCTTTCTTGGCGACTCGAGACGCCGAAAGCTGCACTCCTAACCTCAACATGGCACCTCCGATCGGGACGCGCTTCGATCCTGCTTCTTTTGGACCGTCGATTGCTGCGGTTCTTCCCTAGCCGGTTGTTGGTGTTCGTATGAATGCCTTTGTGATCCAGTGCCTAGATACCGGCTCTATAGAAAACAAGGCTTCAGATCGAAAAAAGTTGAATCGCGCCGGAGGACTACTCAGCAAACCTTGAAAAAATTTCCGGAAAGAATTTTCAACTTTCTGCCTCGCCGAATGCTTTATGTCTATAGGGGCACTCGTAGACTCGATGGAGCGGTTACGAGTGTTCCTCGGAGGCTTCAATGGACCGGCCGGAGCAACCCGGAGTGGGGTATGTCCAGCATGAGATTCCACCGTTTTGGATTGCCACATCCGAAAGCGGCGTTGCTCGCGTCAACGAGCGAGTCCTCGCCGAGGCCCGTCGGCTATGGCCTGTTTGCTACAGCCTCGCCTCGACCCGGCTTTCCGACCGCGCACTCGCAGCACAAATACTGGAAGAGGTTGCGGCCAACGTTTCCAGGCGACTCAATGAAGATGACAGCGTGGGAGACCATTTACGCGGCTATTTGATACGGTCCTTCGTGCGGCGCGTCAACGCCGCGATGCGCAAAGACAGGAAACTGCAATACCGCGGCTTAGCCCGTGATCTGGAAGGCTTGCTGAATCCGGCAGCGCCGCAGTGGGTGAGAGAGGTCGAGACTCGCCTGGTAATCGATACCATCGCAGCTTGCCTTGATAGCGATGCCAAAAGAATGCTCAACTTTCGCCGCCTGGGCTTTTCCTGGAGATCCATCGCGGCGCAGTTTTCGGGCTCCGAGAGTCAGGTTCGTCAGGCGTTCTATTACCAGTTGCGAAAGGCGGCATGGGCCTTGTTCCGGCTGCCTGATCCAGGGGAAGATTTCTCATGAGTCCGGACCACGAAAACGCGCCACCACTGACGCGGAAGCAGGAGAGGCTGCTTGTAAAACTCGCCTCCGAGACATCACGCGTGGACCGGCCGAATCCCCAGAGGCGCGATTGCCCCGGACCGGCGGTCCTCAAGGCGGTAGCCGATCGCCAACTCATCGGAGAGGAACTGGGTGCGGCGGTTGATCATATTGCAAACTGTTCCCCATGCTTCGTTGAGTACGAACAACTGCGCCAATCCAAGCGCACCCGGCATGTCATCACACTGGCTGTCGTCATCGCAGTCGTGGGATTGGCGCTGCTCGTCGGCACACGCTCGATGAAGGAATCCGATCCCACCGTCGCGAAACAACCAAAAGTGGAAACTCAGGCCCCATCCGCACAGTTGCCTAGTCCCGTAGCGGTTGTCCTCGACTTGCGGAATCGCGGACCGCGGCGCGGAGGACCCCCCGCGCCGAACGCGTCCATCCCAGCCCTACCTCGTGGGCTGCTTGATCTTCAGGTGCAACTTCCGAACGGCAGC
This sequence comes from Bryobacteraceae bacterium, assembly GCA_041740335.1. Lineage (GTDB taxonomy): Bacteria > Acidobacteriota > Terriglobia > Bryobacterales > Bryobacteraceae > DSOI01. The sequence continues at coordinate 6,533 of JBGSME010000073.1, forward strand.
GAAGAGGGCCGATACGAGGTCGCCATCTACTCGAGCGGCCAAGCGCGGCTGGGCAACTTCACTGGGACGGTCGTCTTCCGGAACCGAATGGAGGTACTGAGTGTACGCATGGACACGGCTCCACTGTCGGCCGGCAACTACGAACTTCAGCTGCGCCCCGTTGGCGGCGCCTGGCAGAAGTTCCAGGTGGTCATTCAATGATTTGGAGGTAGCGATGAACGCCACTATCGCTTCGAAGGACATCAGTCAGATTTTTGATCAAGCCGTATCGATTGTCCAGAACCGCTTCTTCGATCCCAAGTTCAACGGCTTAAATTGGAGCACACATGCGCAGGCGGGCAGCCCGTTTGTATTGGGTGCTGAAACGCCCGAGGAGTTCGCACAACGGTTCGACGCGTTACTTGCCGAACTCAAGGCTTACCCCACTCGCTTCTATCGCCAGGCGGAGGCAATGTTGCCGTTCCAGAAGGCGGCAGGAGCAACCGTGCGCGGAGTCGCGAATGGCTGGATGATCCAGGATGTCCTAATTGAAGGTCCCGCAGCCAACGCCGGTCTCGAGGCTGGAGACATCATCCGAACCATTGACGGTGAAGATGTCGGACCCTCTACGCCAATGTTGCGGACGATGGCTACAGAGCACGATCTGCGCGTCGCTAAGCGGACAGGTGCCGAGGCGAACGTTCGCCTCGCCGGAAAGAAGCCCCTTCGCTTCATCTCGTGTTCGACTCCCGAGGCCGGTGTCGGCTATGTGAGGGTCAGCATGTTCCCGGGATTGGTAGGCATCGATTTCGCGCGAGAGTTGAACGCCGCGTTTTCCAAGATCGGCGGATGCCGGTCACTCATTCTCGACCTTCGCGGCAACCCAGGTGGCGGCTCGGGAAACCTCCGTCTGATGAGTTATCTCACTCCAGAACGGAGACCGGTCGGGTACAGTCTCACACGGCCCCGCGCCGAACGCGGTTATCAGCGAGAAGAACTTGCGCAGTTCCGCCGCATCCCGTCGGCCAAGGTGAGTCTGCTCTGGCTAGCCCTGCGCTTCAAGTTCGCGGACAAGTCCATCGTCGTCGTTACCGAGGGGCTAGGAAGTCGAACGTTCCATGGCCGTGTCGTGATGCTGGTGAACGAGCACACTACCAGCGGCGCTGAGATCGTCGCCGGCTTCGCCAAGGATCACGCCCTGGCCACACTTGTCGGTCACCGGACCGCAGGCAAACTGCTCGGCTGGTCAACATTCCGGCTCGAGCCGGACTATCGTCTCGTCATTCCCGTCAGCAACTATCTGACTTGGGAGGGCAAGTGTTTCGAAGGGATAGGAGTGGTACCCGATGTGGAGATCGATTTTTCCGAAGATGCGGCAAGGCAGGGGGTTGACGTGCAGTTGGAGAAAGCCTTGGCGATTGCTCGTTCTCTGTAGCTGCGCTGTTCAAGCGTGGGCAGCGCCGGATGCGAATCATCTCTTGAAGGAAGCTGACCGCTTCTTCTGGCTGGATAACTTCGTCAAGGCGCAACCGCTGTTCGTCGAGGCCGAGACCCTGTTCACCAAAGCTGGCGATAGCCGCAACGCTCTGTACGCCCGAGTCGGACGCTTACGCGCGGACGCGGATCGAATGGGATACCCGGCAGTTTCGGAATTCCTGGCGGAACAACTCGCGACACCCCTCGTCCGGGAAGACGCCAAGCTACGGCTTCGTTGCCTGATTGTCAAAGCGTCGATTGATCTCAGCATCGACCCGGCGGCATCGACGGTGACGTGGAAAGAAGCTCAGCAACTGGCGACGGAATTGAACGAAACTGGCTGGGCCAACCGTGCAAAGGCGGAGTTGGCGATCGTCTCCTTTTTGCAAGGCAACACCCAGGAGGCCCAGAAGGCCATTGCTGAGTCCATCATGACGTCGATGTTGCTGGGCGACATC
>JBGSME010000074.1:0-6050 GCA_041740335.1 Bryobacteraceae bacterium
CTTCAACTCCAGCGTCTTGCGATACTCCGCCTCGGCCGAGGCCGCATTGCCAACCAGACTATGGGTGAGCCCGAGATGAAAGTGGGCTGCGTAATCGCTGGGGTCGGCCGCAGCCGCTTTTTCAAAGGCAGCCAACGCGGCCGGATAATCGTTCGACTCCAGGGCTTTTGTGCCGGCCGCCAGCGGATCCACCACGGCGCCCGTTTGATACAAAAGCAGTGCCAGAACGGCGGCAACCATAACTTCATTGTATTGCTGTTTACGGCAAACCGCCGATTCGCCACATACGCGGCCGGCAGGCATGTTAACTTAGAGCTTATGCCCGAGTCTGTTCTCCGGGTCGTTCCTCTCGGTGGTCTCGGCGAGTTTGGCATGAACTGCCTCGCCCTCGAGTACGGCGATGACATCATCGTACTCGACGCCGGAATGATGTTTCCTGACGCCGAATTAATGGGCGTCGATAGTGTCATTCCCGATTTCACCTACCTGACCGACCGAAAAAAGAAAGTCCGGGCCGTGATATTTACTCACGGCCACGAAGATCATATTGGCGCCGCCGCGTTCCTCCTATCCGAACTCGACATCCCCGCCTACGCCACCCCTTTCACCATCGGCCTCATTGAGCGCCGCCTCGACGAGCACGACATGCTCAAACACGTGAAACTCAATCGCGTGAAGCCCGGCGAGACGGTCAAAATAGGCCCCTTCAGCATCGAGTTCATCCACGTAACACACTCGATTTCTCAAGCTGTGTCGCTCGCAATCACTACCCCCCTCGGCGTTGTGATTCATACCGGCGACTTCAAAGTGGACCCCACACCCACCGACAACGTCCCGTTTGACCTTCACTCCTTTGCCGAATACGGCAAACGCGGCGTGCTCCTGCTTCTTTCCGATTCCACCAATGCCGACCGCGCCGGCAGTTCTCCGAGTGAACGCGCCGTCCGGCCCCGTCTCGAAGAGATCTTTCACCGCGCCAATCAGCGCGTCGTGTTCACCACTTTCAGTTCTTCGATTCACCGCGTTCAACAGATCCTCGACGTAGCACACGAGTTCAAACGCAAGGTCGCCTTCCTCGGACGCAGCATGACCGAGGTCACCGAGATCGCCCACAATCTCGGCCTCCTCCGCGTCCCCGACGACATCCTCCTCCGGCCGCAGGATATCCAGTCAACACGCCGGGACCGCTTGTGCGTCATCGTCTCCGGCACGCAAGGCGAGCCGATGTCGGCCATGTCCCGCGTGGCGGTGAACAACCACCGCCAGCTTTCTCTGGAGCGCGGCGACATGGTGGTTCTTAGCGCGCGCATCATTCCCGGCAACGAAAAGGCCATCTACCGAATGATGAATCACCTCGCACGCCGGGGCGCCGAGATGGTCTATGGCGCGATGACACCTCCCGTGCACGTGTCCGGCCATGCCTACTCCGACGAACTGAGGTTGATGTTGAACCTCGTCCGTCCCCGCTTCTTCATGCCCGTCCACGGCGAATACCGCCAGTTGTCCGCGCATGCCTCAATCGCTGACCAGATGCGCCATTCGGGCCTCGAAAAAAGCTTCATCATGGAAAGCGGCGAAACCCTCGAGATCGATGAGTTCGGCGCCAGCCGCGGCGAGCGCGTCCCGGTTGGCCGAGTCTGCATCGATTCCGGCACCATCGACGAGTTCGTCAACGACATCGTCATCCGCGATCGCCGCCACCTCTCCGAAGACGGCTTCGTGCTCCCGATCATCGCGATCAATAAGCACACCGGCAAACAGGAAGGCCAGCTCGAAATCGTAACCCGCGGCTTCATTTCCGAGGCCGGCACCGATCTTATGAAACAGGCACGCGCCATCGTGGTGAAGACGCTCGAAAACTCCTCAGCCGAGGAACGAAGCGACTGGGGCGTGATTCAGGAAAAAGTTCGCGTCGACCTGAAACGCTTCATCAATAAGCAGACGCAGCGCCGGCCGCTGATCATGCCGGTGATTCTCGAAGTCTAGGTATGACGGCCGATCCCCGGCCCATCGAAGACGCTTCCGGATTTCGCGGGCTTGCCCGCCGCGTCCTCATTCCATCCTCCATGGAAGAACTGTCGGCCGCAGTCTCCGAAGCGGCCGCGGCCCAAGCCGCCATCACTATCGCCGGCGGTCTAACCGGTGTCACCGGCGGCGCCGTGCCCGCCTCTGGACCGGAATCATCAGAGGACTGGCTGATTTCCATGGAACGCCTCAACGCCCTCCGGGTCGAGGCGGACCGCGCCGTCGCCGGGGCCGGCGTCACCCTCGTGGACCTGCACGCCGCCGCGTCAAAGATCGGGCGCTTCTATCCCCCGGACCCCACCGAATGGCTGGCAACAGTGGGCGGCACCATCGCCACCAATGCCTCCGGCTCGCGCAGCTTTCTCTACGGCTCCACGCGCCGCTACATACGGTCACTCACCGTCGTGTTCCCCTCTGGCGAGATCCGCCGTCTTGAGCGCGGAGAAGCCATCGATTTCGCAGTCCCGGCGATTCCACTGCCGCGCACCACCAAGAACACGGCTGGCTATCTGCTTGCGCCAGGCATGGATTGGGTGGATCTCCTCGCCGGCAGCGAAGGCACGCTCGCCATCGTCGCCCAAGCGGAGCTCGCGCTGCTCCCTGCGCCCGGAGACCTGATTACCGGCGTGGTCTTCTTTGAGCACGAGCCCGCGGCCGTCGCCGCCGTTGACGCCTGGCGCTCCATCCCAAATCTGCGGATGATCGAATACATGGACCGCGCTTCCTTGGATTTAGTCCGCCCGCGTTTCGGCGAAATCCCGGCGGCCGGCGCAGCCATCCTCTACGAACAGGAATCTCCCCATGACCCATCCACCGAGATCGATGCGTGGGTCGAGCGGATCGAAAGCGCCGGAGCCGATCCGGACCAGGCGTGGCTCGCCGCATCGCTCAACGATCGGGAACGCTTCCGCCAATTCCGCCACGCGCTGCCGGAAGCAGTAAACACCACCGTTCGCCGGAACGGATTCCTCAAGCTCGGGTCCGACTATGCGGTTCCGCCTGACCGGAACTCGGCCATGCTCGCCGCGTATCGCGGCCGGCTCGACACCGAGTTCCAGGGGCAGTACGTGATATTTGGCCATATAGGCGATGCGCACCTCCATGTGAACATCCTGCCGCGGTCGGCACGAGAGTTCGAAAACGGCCGGGAGGCCATGGCCGATCTGGCGCGGACAGCGGTATCGCTCGGTGGGACAGTGAGCGCCGAACACGGGCTAGGCAAACGGAAGCGGGCACTGCTCAACATCCAGTACGCGCCGGAACACATCGCTGCGATGCGGGACGTCAAGAGGCGGTTGGATCCGGAATGGCGGCTGAGCCGGGGCAATCTGTTCGAGTTTCAGCCGGCGTTATTGAACTGTTAGAGTCTGGGGTACGGCCTTGGGGTCGCGCGACGCCGACAGAATGGGCCGCTCGATATGATGGCGCTGTTTGACCTTGTACATGCGCTGGTCAGCGGCCGCGAGAACCGATTCCACATCCTCCCCGTCAGCCGGAAAATAGGCAGCGCCAAGGCTGAGTGAGAGGGTCGAGTCCGGTCCACAAACTTTCCGCCCGGCGTCTTCCACCGTATCCGCCAGCACGCGCTGCTTCTCCGCCAGACCGCGCTCGGTGAGCCCTGGCGCAACAATCACGAACTCGTCACCACCCATGCGCGCCACGAAATCGCCGAGCCGGCAGTGCTCGCGCAATCCAGCCGCAACCTGTTCAAGCACCTGATTGCCGGTGAGATGGCCGAATCGATCATTCACCAACTTGAAGCCGTCGAGATCGAGGACCATGATTGCCAGAGACTGCCCGGCAACGCGGGACCGGGTGATTTCGGCGTCCAGATGCATCATCAGCGAGTGGGCGTTGGCGAGCCCCGTGAGTTGATCGATGCTGGCATCGCGCTCCACTCGCGAATGCCGCAGCACGTTTTCGATGGTCATGCTCGCCTTCATACTCACGGTTTGCAACAGCCGCAGTTGGTCGCTGGTGAACGCGTCCGGCTCTCGCCGGTATAGCGTCAGCGCCCCGACAATGCCGTTCGGTGTTTCAAGCGGAACCGAAAGCGCGGATCGCAGCGTGCTGAACTTACGCGGATCGTTCAAGTATCCGCATTCCACAGACGGATTGCCGTTGGTCATCTGCTTGTGGTTCTGAACCACCCATCCCGAAATTCCCTCCCCAACCGGGATCCGAAGCGAGGCGAACAGCGCCGAATCCTCTCCGGAAGCAAACTCCGGCTCCAGAACTCCGTCGTTGAGGCAGTAGATGGCGATGGCGTCGTAGGGAACCAGATTCCGCGTTCGCGCCGCCAGCAGCGACAATGTTTCCTCGATCGAGAGCGAACTGCCCAGATCGCCAATCGTTTCGTGCAACATCTGGAATTCCATCCGCGCCGCGGCGATCGACGCGATGAAATCCCGCGGCCGCGCTGCCGGAATCAAGGCCGCCGGCGGATCTTCCCCTGCCGCCAGACCCGCCGCCGGCGCCTCGCCTCGCTCCACACGGACATTGACGGACAGCTTCGCAGGTTCCGATACCGCAGTGGAACGCGCCGCGGCTTCCAACTCGGCGCACCTCCGTTCCAGAATCTCGACGATCCTGGGGTCAAACGCCTTACCCGATTCGCTCACCACCACGCCCAGGGCTTCCTCGAGCGGCAGCGCCCGGCGGTACTGCCGGTCAGAGGCCAACGCGTCCAGACAGTCCACAGCCGAAAGAATCCGCGCGCCAATCGGAATTTCCTCGCCCTTCAATCCGTCTGGATAGCCGTTCCCGTCCCATTTTTCGTGGTGGCTCCGCACGATCGGCACCACAGGATAGGGGAACTGCACGCACTCCAGAATCTCAGCCCCCACCACCGGATGAACCTTCATCCGCTCGAACTCTTCCTTGGTCAGCTTCCCCGGCTTGTTGATGATGTATTCCGGAACGGCGAGCTTGCCGATGTCGTGCAGCAGCGCCGCCGCTTCCAGCGCATGCACCTGATCGTCGTCCAAGCCCAGTTCGGCAGCGATTGCCATCGCGTAAACTTTCACTCGCCGCAGGTGAGCGTGCGTGGTATCGTCCTTGGCTTCGATCGCCAACGCCAACGCTTCGATCGTTCGCAGGTGAAGCGCCGCCACGTCGGTGACATGCTTCTTCTCCGTCTCCAGACGCCCAAGGTAGAGGTTGTAAGACGAGTAAACCAAATACAGCCCAGGCAAAAGCAGAAACGAATATTGCCACCCCAGCCGTTCGTTGATCACCAGCACAATCTGGGTCAGCGTCGCCCCAAAAAGGAACTGCGGTCCAGTCCAGAAAAAATTGTTGTACCAAACACGATACAACCGCTTGCCTTCCGAGAACGCGATCACCGCCGCGATCATCGCCGTGTTGGTCAGGTAATACGTGAGCGTCGCCAAAAACAGCAGCATCGGCTGCCCGGCACCCAACGCAATCAGTGGCTCGGAATGAAATACACGGTAGCTGATCGCTACGCACAGGGCCAAACACGACGGGTTGAACAGCACCTGGGCCAACTGCACACGCTTGGCCGCGTTCAGGAACACCTGCGCGATCGATCCGCCCAGCGATACCATCATCGCCTGCGGCAACGGCAGGTCCACAATCGCCAGCAGCACGAACACAAAATTTACCGAAAGCGTCCCAATCACCCCTGGCAGCCGAACCTTCAACTTCGATGTCGCCACCGCGAAGAGAAAGTAAAACAGAAACCGCAGCGGCTCCTGCCAGGTCCAGTTGGCGATCGATATCACCGCTAACTCGCCTCCCAGCAAGGCCGTCAACGCCACATACACCCAGGTTTTGGGGCTCAGTTTCATCCGGGCGCACACAGAGTACGCATCTGGTTTATCGGCAATCCACACAAACCCTCTTACGGGGAATTCCCCGTGACCGGATCGGGAATCCGCCTGAGAGACCCCACCAGCGATATGCTTGATCCTATGTCCGACTCACGCTCCCTCCCCCATTCGCGGCGCAACTTCCTCGCCTCATCCGGCCTCGCTCTTTCCAACCTCGCCGGCCCCGCCATC
>JBGSME010000075.1:0-5160 GCA_041740335.1 Bryobacteraceae bacterium
AGAGAAGTCTTGCCGACGCCGGGAGGGCCGACGAGGCACAAGATGGGCGCCTTGGCGGTGGGATTCATCTTGAGCACACCGAGGTGTTCGAGGATGCGGCCCTTCACTTCCTTGAGATCGAAGTGATCCTCATCGAGGACGCGGCGGGCGTTGGCGATATCGAGATTGTCCTCGGTGCGGGTGTTCCAGGGCAGTTCGAGGACGTATTCGAGATAGGTTCGGATGAGGTGATGTTCGGGCGATTGGGCGGGAGTGCGTTCGAGGCGCTTGAGTTCCCGTTCGGCTTCCTTGCGAACCTCGGCGGGCAATTCGGCCTTGGCGAGTTTCTCGCGCATCTCGTCGAACTCGGCCTGGTCGGACTCCTTGTCACCGAGTTCCTGTTGGATGGCGCGCATCTGCTGGCGAAGCATGTACTCGCGCTGTTCCTTGGACATTTCGTCGCGGGCTTTGGTGGCGATGTTGGCGCGAATCTCCAGGACCTGCAGTTCGTGGGAGAGGGAGGAATGGAGCAGGCGATAAGCGTCGGCGATGCTTTGGGCCTCGAGGAGCGACTGCTCCTTCTTCAGATCGAGACTGAACAGGGAGGCGAGCATGTAGACGAGGCGCATGGGGTCCTGCTCTTCGTCGCCCAACTGTTCGAAGTCAAAGGGGACCTGCGTTTGGGCGAGGGAGACGGCCTTTTGAGCGATTTCGATGACGCTGCGTTTGAGGGCGTCGATTTCGGGGGAATGCTCAACCGGCATGGGCGCGGGTTGGACGCGGCCGATGAGGTAGGGTTCGGTTTGTTCGAGCTTGAGCAGCATGACGCGCTCATTGCCCAACACGAGCACTTCCATGTGATTTTCCGAAGGGCGCGCCATTTTGCGGATGACGGCTTTCGTGCCGTACGTGTAGAGATCACCCTGTTCGGGGTTTTCGATGCCGTTGTCTTTTTGGCTGACGAGGACGATCTCTTTATCCTCAGTGGTGAGGGCGGCCTCGACGGCGGCGAGCGAACGGGCGCGGCCGACCGATAGCGGCATGACGAGGTACGGCAGCAGAGCCGTGTTCTTCATCGGCAGGATCGGATAGTGCACAGAGTTTTGTTTCACGGTTTCCTCACTCATTTCGACGCACCTCCATGTACTTCGGATTCAACAGACTCTTCTTGCCAGGTTGTGGGCAAAGGTTCAAAGACGAGCCCCTCGCCCAGGCGGCTGGCGTCGACGTGAACGGTTTGGCGTTCGCCGACGCTGCCTTCGAGAATCAACTTTGCGACGGGTGTTTCGACCTCGCGTTGAATGGCGCGCTTGAGCGGACGAGCGCCGAAGGAGGGGTCGTAGCCGACGCGAACCAAGTGCGCGAGGGCGGCATCGGAGAATTCGATCCCGATGCGCCGATCGGCGAGGCGGGCGCGCAGGGTGCCCAACTGAATGAGGACGATCTTCTTGAGATGGCCCTCATCCAAGGAGTGGAAGACGATGGTTTCATCGATGCGGTTGAGGAATTCAGGACGGAAGAAAGTCCGCAACTGATCGACCGGGAGATTGGACGTCATGATGATCAAGGTGTTCTTGAAGTCGACAACGCGGCCATGGCCATCGGTGAGGCGGCCGTCGTCGAGGATTTGGAGCATGAGGTTGAAGACGTCATGATGAGCCTTTTCGACTTCGTCGAACAGAAGCACCGAGTACGGGCGGCGGCGGACCGCTTCGGTGAGTTGTCCACCTTCTTCGTAGCCGACGTAGCCTGGAGGCGCGCCGATGAGGCGGGCGACGGTGTGTTTTTCCTGGTATTCGGAAAGGTCGATACGGACCATGGCATGTTCGTCGTCGAACAGGGATTCAGCCAATGCCCGCGCGAGTTCGGTTTTTCCGACGCCGGTGGGGCCGAGGAACAGGAAACTGCCGATGGGGCGGTTGGGATCCTTCAAGCCGGCGCGCGCGCGTTGGACGGCTTCGGCGACGACACGGACGGCGTCGTTCTGGCCGATGACGCGCATGTGGAGGTCATCTTCGAGGTGGAGTAGTTTCTGCATCTCCCCTTCGAGGAGTTTGGAGAGAGGAACACCGGTCCAGCGGCTGACGACCTGAGCGATATCCTCTTCGTCGACCTCCTCCTTCAAGAGGCGTGGCGCGCCGCTCGAGGAGAGTTTCTCTTCGGCGATGGCTACGCGGCGTTCGAGGTCGATGAGCTTGCCGTACTTGAGTTCAGCGGCTTTGTTGAGATCGTAGTCGCGTTCGGCCTTCTCGATTTCGACGCGGGTCTGTTCGATCTGTTTCCGCATTTCGCGAACCTGGCCGAGGGATTCTTTTTCGGTCTGCCAGCGGGCTTGTAGAGCGCCAGTGGTCTCCTTGAGTTCGGAGAGTTCTTTTTCGAGGCGGGCAAGGCGGTCGCGTGAGGCGGAGTCGGTTTCCTTCTTGAGGGCTTCGCGCTCGATCTCCAACTGCATGGTACGGCGCATCGCTTCGTCCAACTCGGAGGGGAGCGAATCGATTTCGGTGCGCAGGCGCGCCGCGGATTCGTCTACCAAGTCGATGGCCTTGTCGGGGAGAAAACGGTCTGAGATGTAGCGATGGGACAACGTGGCAGCGGCGACGAGAGCGCTGTCCTTGATTCGGACACCATGATGGACTTCGTAACGCTCGCGGAGACCGCGAAGGATGGAGATGGTGTCTTCGACGGAAGGCTGATCGACGAGGACGCTTTGGAAGCGGCGCTCGAAGGCGGCGTCCTTCTCGATGTGCTGGCGGTACTCGTCGAGCGTGGTTGCGCCGATGCAATGGAGTTCGCCACGGGCGAGCATGGGTTTGAGGAGGTTGCCGGCGTCGAGCGCGCCTTCCGCTTTGCCTGCGCCGATGACGGTGTGCAGTTCGTCGATGAAGAGAATGATCTCGCCCTGGGAGTCCTGGACTTCCTTGAGGACGGCTTTCAGGCGTTCCTCGAACTCGCCGCGGAACTTGGCGCCGGCGATCAGAGCGCCCATGTCGAGGGAAACGATTTTGCGGTTCTTGAGGCCTTCGGGGACATCGCCTCGGACAATGCGCTGGGCCAAGCCCTCGGCAATGGCCGTCTTGCCGACACCGGGTTCACCGATTAGCACGGGGTTGTTCTTGGTGCGGCGGGAGAGGATCTGGATGACGCGGCGGATCTCTTCGTCGCGGCCAATGACGGGGTCGAGTTTGCCTTGGGCGGCGAGCTGAGTGAGGTCCCGGCCGTACTTTTCGAGGGACTGGTAGGTGGCCTCAGGATTCTGGGAAGTGACGCGCTGGGAGCCGCGGACCGCCTGGAGAGCCTTCAGGAGGCCGTCGCGGGAAAGGCCCAGCTCCTTTAGAATTCGTCCGGTGGCACCGGTGTCGGCGGCGAGGACGAGGAGAATATGTTCAACGGAGACATACTCATCCTTGAGCTTCTTTGCCTCAGTTTCGGCATCGGCGAAGAGACGTTGGAGGCGTCCCGTGACGTAGATGGACTCGGCGGGCTGGGAGCCGACGGAGACCTTGGGGAGGCGCGCCAGCTCTTCCTCGAGACGTTGGTGGAGGCGAGCAGCATCTATATTTGCTTTCAGCAAGATAGATGGTGCTAATCCAGATTCTTGTTCAAGAAGAGAGGAGGCGAGATGTTCGACGTCAAGTTGCTGATGGCTGAGGCGGACGGCCTTTGATTGAGCAGCTCGGACGGCTTCTTGCAGTTTGTCGGTGAAACGGTTGATGTCCATAGAGAACTATGACCTCCTGAGAGGATGATACCATGTTTCGCAATTTAGAATCAAGAAATATGAGCGTTCTAATATCAACTATGAATCGAGCGATGCGAGCTATACTGTTTTGATATGATCCGAGCGTACATCCTCTTCTTTGCCGCGTTGGCGCCGGTGGCGGCGATGGCGGCCGGTCCGGCGGACTTCAACGGACGTTGGAATCTGACGCTTACCGGCGACGACCGGGGCCGGGCATGGTGGTTGAAGGTGACGGGCGCAGGTACGCCAGCGATGAAGGGCGAGTTCGTTGGAGCGCCGGGCGGGCAGTTGGATCCGATTCCATCGATGGAAGTGAAGGATGGGGAACTGATATGGGTCTTCGAGCGGGTGTACCGGCGGAACGCGGAGGATCGGGAGAAGGCGAAGGGAATTTACCGGGCGCGGGTGGACGGGGATCGACTGACAGGATCGTTTACGGTGGACGGCCGTCCGGCAACGCGGAAGACGTTCACGGGTAAGCGGGCGCCGGAACTGAAGGGGTCGGCGGATGGGAAATGGAAGAGCGGGCAACCCGTGGAGTTGTTCAACGGGCGGGACTTTTCCGGGTGGACGAGCAAGGTGAAGGGGCGGTCGATCAACGAGTGGCGGATTGAAGACGGTGTTTTGAAGAATGGCAAGGGTGCGCCGGACATCACCTCCGATGCGAAGTTTTGGAACTTCAAGCTGCATATCGAGTATCGTCTGGCGCAGAAGTCGAATTCGGGAGTGGGATTGCGGGGGCGCTATGAAGTTCAGATCTTTGGCGACTACGGGGAGCCGGTTTCGATGCACGGGAACGGAGCGTTGTACAGCCGGATACTGCCATTGATGAATGCGAGTAAGCCGGCGATGGAATGGCAAGCGTTCGACATTACGTTGGTGGAGCGCGAAGTGACGGTGGTACTGAATGGAAAGACGATCATCGACCGTAAGGAGATTGAGGGGTTGACGGCGATGGCGACCGATCCGAACGAGGATCAACCGGGCCCGATCACGTTGCAGGGCGATCATGGTCCGGTGGAATTCCGGAAGGTCGTCGTGACGCCGCTTCATCGATAAGGGGGGCCTACACGCGGGCGAATCCGGTGGGATAATGTCCTCCAGTATGCGCAACGCTGTGTTCGTAGTATTGACCCTCGCTTTGCCGCTTCTCGCGCAACACGAGAAGGACGGCGCGAAAGACAAGAACCGGTTTATCGGCAACGTAGCCGCGATTGAGGCGGGCCAGAAACTGTTTGCGTCCGGCTGCGCCGCGTGCCACGACGCTAACCTCGTCGTCGAGCACGAGCCGCTCGACTGCGCGGTCTGCCACGAGAGCACGGACCCGGTAGTGGTCGCCGCTATCGCAGCGGGTGACCTAGCGTGCTCAACCTGTCACCCGGCCACGTGGGACCATGGGCCGCTCCACGACTCCGTGCTCGCCGCCGGCTGCGCCGCGTGCC
>JBGSME010000076.1:0-2773 GCA_041740335.1 Bryobacteraceae bacterium
AAATCGCCGAGCTGCCCAAGCAAATCGCCACCATCGAAAAACAACTGGAGTCTCATCAGCGCCGCCTCGAGTCGGGCAAAGCGGAGCTCGCCGGGAATCAAAAAGAACGCCGGCAGTGCGAGTCCGAAGTGCAGGCTCAACAGCAGAAAATTTCCAAACTCCGCGAACAGATGATGACGGCCAAAAACAACGAGCAGTACAAGGCCTTCGAACACGAAATCACGTTCTGTGAAAACGCCATCAAAACCCAGGAAGATCGCGTATTGGAGTTGATGGACCACGTCGAGCGCCTCGAGGGCAACCTCAAAGCCGCCGAAGTAGCGCTGGCAACCGAACGCAAGGACGTGGACGCGCAGAAGGCCGACGCCGTGTCCCGGACCGCCGCCGACGAGGCGATGCTCGCCGAAGCCCTCAGCGAGCGCGTCACTCTGCTCGCCTCCGTCGCTCCCGCGGTCGCAGCCGCCTATGAAAAGGCAGCCAAGCGCTTTCGTGGCTATGCCGTCTCCGACGCCAGCAAAGGCCGCTGTTCCGCCTGCCACCTCGAGATCCGTCCCCAGTATTTTCAGGAATTGCGACGTCGCGATAAATTGATGATCTGCGAAAATTGCAGCCGCATTCTACACTACAACCCGCCCGTGGCTTTTGATGAATCAGGTCCGGCCGCCGCCGTTCCAACCGCCAAATCCGGTACGCGCGTCGACATGAGCTAGCCCCTTCCCCGAATTGGGGCAACACCTCTGATTTCCGCTCACCGTCCGGACGGGAAGACGGATCGGGCATCTCTGCCACCAGCCAGAGCGTCGAAGTGGTTTTGATCGCGCCGGATGGGCAGCGAATCACCGGCGAGAACGCGGATAGCCCGGGCTACCTGCGGTCCTCCATAAGCTACCTCGCGCCGCTCGGGTCCACCGACGGCGGGCAAGGGACAACAATTAACTTCACGGCTCCCGGAAAATCGGGTGACTATGGGATCGATCTCACCGGCCGGAATCTGAAAAAGACGGAGAACGCGAAGGTCCTGTTCCGGTCAAAACGCGAGCGCGACGCTTTTTTGGGAAACGAGCGCACTCGACGGACCTGGCCAAGGGCTCGGGTTTCGCCTCGTCTGAAGGACTCTTACTGCCGGGCGATGGGCAGCACCATGGAAGAAGCGTCTCCCGGCCGCTACCGGTTCGATCTGGAGGCGGCGGGACCGGCCGCCGCGACAGCCACAGCCGCTTTCCTCCCGTTGGGCCGGACGTTCTCCGAAGCCAACCGGTCAGACAAACCGCCCAGCCAACAAGCGCCGGCGGGAGATGTGCGGATCGTGAGCTACGGTCTTCCGTACGACTGCTGCTTCGTTGGCGACAAGCTGGGTCTCGCGTTCCGCATTCAAGGCGATGTGGATGTGTCCTCGCTGCGATTCCGGACGCTCGCCGAATACCAGAGCACCACCGCGACGCCGGCAAGTTTGGTCCGCCGGTAACCTATCAGCGCGTGTCTGAGGGGGAATACGATGGTTCCTAAACGTCCCGGCATCCTGCGCGTGGAGTACCACGTGACCGGAAAGACGGAGTCCGGGCGGGCGTTTTCCGAAACCGCGATTGCCGATGGCGCAACGATACAGCGCGTCGCGGCACGCTTCCTCTCTCTGACGGAGAAGGCCCTCGACGACGATGGAAACGGCTCGCTCGATCGCCTCCAAATCACCGTCCGGCTGAATGTCGTCATCCCCGGCAAGTACTCCATGAGCCTGGGCATCAATGGGACTGAGGGCCGAGGCGGTGACCACGCGGAATTGTTGGACCAGCCACTGGCCGCCGGCCCTGGCGCCATTACCGTTACTCTCCCCGCGGAGGAATTGCGCAACCGCCGGCCCGACGGTCCATGGACCATCAGCGCCTCCGGATCTGTCGCGCGGAATAAACGCTTTTGGCGATTTCGTCTCTACGCGAGACTTCTCATTGACTACCGCCGCCTACAAACGGGATCAGTGGGATCGCGGACCGGCTTGGGGCGAAGAGCACGTGAATGCCCGGGAACTTCTGCCCGGCTCAACCGGAAAATTCCGGCTCGTCGAAATCGAATGGCGCGTCTTCACCCCCGGTGGACACTGCTAGTGGCAAGCCAGACTCGGCATGGACAGCTACGGATACTGGAGTCTCGTCGCCAACGCGGACCTGCCACGTGGGTTCGCCACCATCTCTTCCGTTTTCGACGCCAGAGTGATAACGGTCGCGCCAAAACGAGAATGGCATTTCTCACCCATCCTGCACTGCGACGACGACGCAGTCCGGCTGGACACGGCAGGATGTCTCGATCTCGTTCTCGACCCGCCTTCGTTCGAACCCCCGCGGGCAGGCCTCCGGCTCTCCGCGCAGGAAATGGTCAGAACTCCGCCGGGGACCACCCGCGACCTTGTGCTCATTGATGCCAACGACGCCGTATACAGGTCAGAAAGCAACGCCAGCGACGCGATCCGGAATGTCCCCCTACGGCCGGATGCTCCGGTCCACGGTATCCGCGTTTCCCGAATCACCGAAAGTGAGTTGTCGGGCCGGGACCTTAGACGGGCCGCGCAGTTCGACGTCCAAATCGATGTCGCGCCCGAAGTAGAGCCAGGACGCTACTTCGTTCCGCTAGCCGCCGAGAGCAGCGCCGTCCCGGCCGCTACCGAAGTGGTAGTGGACGTCGTCCCCGCGGCCCAAAGCCCCGGCCGGTAACTCTACCGCACCAGCCGTTCCGCCGTCCACGCCTCCGCCGACCGCAAATACGTCCGCCCGCCGCCGCAAGC
>JBGSME010000077.1:0-7108 GCA_041740335.1 Bryobacteraceae bacterium
AGCGTTGTCCTCTCGTGGCGTGTTTCCGTGTTCTGCTTGCCGCTGTTCCTTTGTAAAGTCTTGGCTTGCCATTGTTTACGGGAAAGGCGCCTTTCTTGGCCCGCTGCTTGCTCTCTTTCTCGGCACGTTAGCGACGCGAAGTCGGCGCAAGGGATTCGCCGATGCGGGCGCCGGCGATCCGCTCAAGTACGCGTGATGTTCATTTCCGAGCTGTTCTACTCGATTCAGGGCGAGGGCATGCTGGCCGGGGTGCCATCGGTGTTTATACGGACCAGCGGCTGCAATCTGCGGTGCGTGTGGTGCGACACGCCGTATACTTCGTGGAATCCGGAAGGGTCCAACATGCCGCTGGAGGCCATTTGCGAACATGTGCGGGCGCATTCCACCGGGCACACGGTGATCACCGGCGGTGAGCCGATGATCGCGCCGGAGATTGTGGAGTTGACCGAGCGGCTGCGGACGATGGGTGAGCACATTACGATCGAGACGGCGGGTACAGTGTGGGCGGCGGTGCAGTGCGACCTGATGAGCATCTCGCCGAAGCTGGCCAACTCAACGCCACTCGACGACGCGGGCGCGTGGGCGGAACGGCACGAGCGGACGCGGATACAGCCGGAGATCCTGAAGAAGCTGGTGGGCGCGTATGCCTATCAACTCAAGTTTGTGGTGAGCGGAGAGGGAGATCTGGACGAGATCGAAGGGGTGCTCGGGCAGGTTCCACATACCAGGGAGAGGGTGCTGTTGATGCCGGAGGGGACCGATGCGCGCGTCTTGGAGGAGCGGTCGCGGGAAGTGGGAGAGATCTGCAAGAAGCGAGGGTTTCGCCTTAGTCCGAGGTGGCACGTCTTACTATACGGAAATCGAAGAGGTACCTAAATAGCGCATTTTTCAAATGTAGGGCTGTTTGATTTCGGGGGGGAGGTCGATTGCCCGCGTACGAGATCGACAACCCGCCCAGGATTCCGTTGGGGACTTTCGCTGCTTTGGCTCGGAGCAGCGGTGACGTTAGTGATCACGCTGATCGTTTCCGAGTCGGCCAGCCGGTATATGAGGCCGGATCTGGCGATGCTGACGGTGGTGCACATCGTGGTGACGATGGCGGTGTCGTTTCTGGTGCTGATTGCGGTGCCGTGCGTGGCGCTGCTGGCGCGCTCGGTAAAGATGCTGCCGGAGATCCGGCGGGCGATTGACGGGCGGGGTATGCTGTGGGCGCAGCGGCTGATTGAGCTGGCGCGCCGGTCGCCGCGCCCGGGTGGGGAGAATTCGGCGTGGAATGTGGAAGTGGATTGTCTGGAAGGCGCGTTTCTTTATCAGCAGGGCGATTATGAAGAGTGCCTGGCGCTGGTGGCGCCGGTGTTCAAGTGGGCTTCGGCGGCGGGGGATGTGGCGTTGGCGCGGGAGTCCGGATACTTCTATTGGCGGCGATCGCGGCGATGGAGCGGCACTATGATGTGCTGAGCTTGTCGGCGCGGGTGGAAGCGTACTTCATGCTGCATTGCGAGCCGTATGACGCGCGGCGGCCGGCGCAGATTCAATATCTGGCGGCGCAATCGGTGGCGGCGTTGGACCGGAGCACGGGCGGCGGCTGGATGGAGAGGCCGTTGTTCCAGCGTGAGGCGGAGGCTTAGAAACGGGGTAGTGACCGGAGGATGGAATCGGTGTTCCGGCCGCCCGGCAGTTCGACGGAGTGGACAGTTCTCCATTCGAGATCCTTGGCGCCGATGTAGCGGATCTGATTGCGGTCCGGGCCCATCAGGATGACGATGGCGCCGGCTTTGGGATAGGAAAGGGCGCGGTACTGGAGTTCGCCGGTGTCGGACTTCCAGCGGTCCTGCTCGGGCTGGCCGAGTTTGCGTACGACATCGAAGTAATCGCTTTTCGACGTGAGGCCGAGTTCGGCTTGCATGATGCCTTTGTACTCGATGGAATCGGGGGATGCCTTGCGGCGTGTGATACCGACGACGACGAAGGTAAGGATGAGAGCGGCTGCGAGAGCGATGAGGATCATTTTGCCGATACGCGACTCGGCGCTCGATCCCATGCGGAGACGTTCGACGGCGGAAGGCGCGGCTGGTTCGGCGGCGGATGGGCCGTGCTTGACCATGGGATTGGCGGGCATGGACAAGACGCGGCGGCTGTGGGGCCAAATGGAGCCGTTCTTGAATTCGAGTTCGCGTTTGAGGCCGACGATCATGACGGGTTCCTCGACGCGCGACACGTCACCCATGTAGGTCCGCGGGATCCAGATTTCCTGATTGGTCTTGGTGTTTTCGACGAGGATCTCTGACCAGTTCCCTTGCCGGTAGAGCCATTCGTTGTGTTCGATGTTGACGATGGGGGGGTAAAAGGAAAAACGGCGTTCGCCCAATTGATCAAGGGCAGGTGGTACCGGAGTCGCGCCCATCAGATTCTCTCCATAGTAACCCGGCGAGGGACTCAGTTTGTAATCCCGCTGAGGTGCGACAATTAATTCCTATGTCGATTCGAGACGAAGACGCACTCCGGTACCATGAATCCGCACCCGCCGGGAAGATCGCGATTGTGGCAACCAAGCCGTGCCAGACGCAGCGGGACTTGAGTTTGGCCTACACGCCGGGGGTGGCGGCGGCGTGCATGGCGATCCATCGAGATCCGAACGATGCCTACCGGTACACGTCGAAGGGGAACCTGGTGGCGGTGGTAACCAACGGGACGGCGGTGTTGGGGCTGGGCAATATTGGTCCGCTGGCGGGCAAGCCGGTGATGGAGGGGAAGGCGGTATTGTTCAAGCGTTTCGCCGATATCGATGTGTTCGATATCGAACTGGCGGCCACCGATCCGGCCGACATCATCCGCGCGTGCCAGATGCTGGAGCCGACCTTTGGCGGGATCAACCTCGAGGATATCAAGTCACCGGAATGCTTCGAGATCGAAGAGACGCTGCGGAGCACCTTGCAGATTCCGGTGTTTCACGACGATCAGCACGGCACGGCGATCATCTCCGGGGCGGCTTTGTTGAACGCGGTGGAACTGGCCGGCAAGGAGATCGGCACGGTGCGGCTGGTGATCAACGGAGCCGGCGCGAGCGCTCTGGCCTGTGCTGAGCACTACGTGAACCTGGGCGTGCGGCGGGAACACATCCTGATGTGCGACACCAAGGGCGTGATTTATCGCGGCCGCACCGAGCACATGAACCGCTTCAAGGAGAAGCTGGCGAACGAGACCGCGGCGCGTACGCTCTCGGAGGCATTGGTGGGCGCGGATGTGCTGGTGGGGCTATCGAGCGCCAACTCGGTGACGCAGGACATGATCCGGCCGATGGCGCCGAATCCGATTGTGTTTGCGATGGCGAATCCGGACCCGGAGATCACGTGGGAAGACGCCACCTCGGCGCGCGAGGACGTGATCATGGCGACAGGCCGATCCGACTATCCCAACCAGGTGAACAACGTTCTGGGCTTTCCGTTTATTTTTCGCGGAGCCCTGGACGTTCGCGCCACCAAGATCAACGAGGAGATGAAGCTGGCGGCGACGCGGGCGCTGGCGGGGCTGGCGAAGGAAGACGTTCCGGATTCGGTGCGGCGGGCCTATGGCGTGGAGCGGATGGAGTTCGGGCGGCAGTATATTATTCCGACGCCGTTCGATTCGCGCGTACTGATCCGCGTGGCGTCGGCGGTGGCGAAGGCGGCGATGGACAGCGGAGTGGCGCAGCATCCGGTGGATCTGGCGCAGTACGAACTGGAACTGGAGCGGCGCCTGGGCAAGGCGAACGAAGTGATGCGGATCATGATCCACAAGGCGCAGCGGAGCCCACGGCGGGTGGTGTTTCCGGAAGGTGAGGAAACGAAGATCCTGCGGGCGTGCCATCAGTTGATTGAAGACCGGATTGCCGAGCCGGTGCTGATCGGGCGGCGGTCACGGATCGAGGTACTGGCGGCGGAGCTCAACATGGATCTCGATCGGGTCCGCGTGGTGGATCCGGAAGACTTCGCGCAAATGGGCGAATACGTGGACGACTACTTCCGGCGGCGGCAGCGCAAGGGCATCACGCGGAAGGAGGCGGAGGTACGAATGGAGTCCCAACCGACGCTGTTGGGTGCGATGATGCTGGCGCGCGGGGAGGCCGATGCGTTGATCGCGGGACTGACGCAGCACTATCCGGATACGATTCGTCCGGCGCTGCAGGTGATTCCGCTCGAAAAGGGGCGGCGCCGGGTGGCGGGGATGTATGTGCTGATCACCCAGCAGAAGGATCTGTATTTTCTGGCGGACACGACGGTGAACATTGAGCCCAGCGCGGAGGATCTGGCCGAGATCGCGGTGATGGCGGCGGCCAAAGCGCGGGACTTCGATGTGGAGCCGCGGGTGGCGATGCTGTCGTTTTCGAATTTCGGCAGCGCGCGGCATCCGCTGGCCGATCGGGTACGGCGGGCGGTGGAGATCGTGCGGGCGGGAAATCCGGAGTTGATGATCGATGGAGAGATGCAGGCCGACACGGCGGTGGTGCCGGAAATTCTGGAGCAGGCGTTTCCGTTCAGCCGGCTGAAGGGCGGAGCGAATGTGCTGGTGTTTCCGAATCTGGAGTCAGGCAATATCGCTTACAAGCTGCTGATGCGGATCGGCGGGGCGGAGGCGTTCGGGCCGATCCTGATGGGCCCTTCAAAGCCGGTGCATGTGCTGCAGCGAGGCTGCGAGGTGAGCGACATCGTGAACATGGCGGCGATCGCGGTGGTGGATTCGCGGTAGGCGTTTCGAACGATCACAAAGAAACAGGGCCGGGAAGCGGTTGCTCCCGGCCCTGTTTTTATTGCGGAATCAGGGTATCAGTTTTGCGGCACCGGCACGGGGCCGGAGGGCACGTAGATAACCCGGATGGTTGCCTTCGAGGTGAGCCCCGCCGGATCAGAGACGGTGACTTCGAAATCGAAGATACTTTCCTGCGTGTTCACGAGGCGCACGGTAGGAGTGGCAGAGGCGGGATTGGTGATCGAGCCGTTGCCGTTGACACTGCGCCAGCTAAACGTGAGGTTGTCGCCGTTGGGATCGAACGACCGGGAGGCATCGAGCATCAGCTCGGTGGTTCCGGTGCGGATGATGCCGGACGGAATGACGGCCTGCGGAGGCCGGTTGATGGTGGGATCGGCCGGCGGCGTGACGGTAACCGTTACTGTAGCGGTTGCGGTGCTGCCGGCGAAGCACACGGCGGTGAGCGTGTAGACCTGCGTACGGATCGGGCCCGCGTTGCTGAGCGAACCGTTGGCGGGACGTTGGCCGATGCCGGGATCGATGATCACGTAGCGAACGCTGTCGGTGGACCAGTCAAAGGTAATTCGTTCGCCGGGGTTGATGATCGCATCCTGCTTCACGGTGAAGCTAAGGATCTGCGCGGGACCGAAGACTTCGACGGTGGCGCGTTGGGTTGTCTCACCGAAGCGGTTCTTGGCGGTGAGGATGTAGGTGGTGGTGGTGGCCGGCGTGACAACACGGCTGCCCGACAGCGGCACGGTGCCAACCACGGGGCTGATCGAGACCTCATCGGCATTCTCTACAGTCCAACGGAGGGTGGAGTTGCCGCCGACGATGATCTGGTTCGGCTGGGCGGTGAACTCGACGACGCGAGGGGGAACGCGATCGCCGACGTTTACGACGCGAACGGTGACGATGGCGGAGGCGCGGGCTTCACCCGCGCGATTCCTGGCGACGAGGGTGTAGGCGGTGGACTCGGCCGGAGAGATCTCCATGGATCCGTTGGGCGCGAGGTTGGTCCCGATGGCGGGAAGGATGTCGACCGAGTCAGCATCCTGGGTCTGCCAGGTGAGCGTGGTCTTGCCGCCTTCGTCGACCGTGGCGGGAGAGGCGGCGAATTGGAGGATGCGCGGCAGCGGGACATCGACCACAACCGAGACGGTTGCGGTGTCTTCACTGACGCCGTTCGTGGCGGTAAGCGTGTACACCGTCGTCACCAGGGGTTTCACGGCGACCGTGCCGGTGGTCTTTGAGAGAGCTTCGGTGACGCCGGTGATTGTGACCGATTCGGCGTTCTCAACCAGGTAGTTGAGGACGGCTTCCTGGCCGGGCCGGATGAGGGCCGGGTTTGAAGTGAACCGGACGATTCGAACGCGGGGCGCCTCGCGGGTGGTGATGCTGACGCGGCCAATGCCCTGGGCACCCTTGTCATCGGTGACGGTGAGCCGGAAGGCGTACATATTGCCTTCCGCGGCGGTGAAGGTGGGCGTCGCGGTCTCGGCGCCGTTCAAGCTGACCGTGGGCCCGGCAATCTGGGACCACCGGAACTTGATGGGGTCGCCATCGGGATCGAACGACGCGGAGCCGTCGAGGGCGACCGTACCGGCGGGAACGCCAATCTGATCGGGACCGGCATCGACGACCGGCGGATCGTTTCCAGTGACGATGCGGCGAGTGAGAACCTCGAAGCGGAGGCGCGGAATGTCGACCGGGACGGGCGTGCCGGCGTCGAGGAATTCACGCGGCTGCATATAGTTTCCGAACAGGACGCCGAAGGTGGCGCGGCCGTTGGTGTCACGCTCGAGCATGGTTTCGTTGAAACCGCCCTCGGCGGTGAAGGCGAGCATCCTGTTAATCGGGAAGACGAAGCGCAATGTGCCGCCGGGTTTGTCGTTGCCGGCGCGGCTGTGAAGGTAACCAAGGTTGCCTTCAAGGTAGGCGCGGGGCCCGAGTTGGAGCGAGGTCTGTCCACCGACTTGATCGACGACGCGAAGGTAGGTTTCGTCGACGATGTTGCGGCGGATGGAACCGTTGACGATCGGGTTGGCGCGATTGATGACGGCATTGTCGAGGAACGACTTGGTGCCGAAGATGCCGACCTTGCCGTGCTTGAAGAGGTAGTCGCCGGTGAAGGCCATCTGGCCGAGTGTTCCGTTACTTTGCATGTCGCGGAAGCCGATGGTCTTGAAGCTGGCGAAGCCGCCGAGCTGGAAGCGGTTCAACCGGTTGACGAGACCGAAGTCGAACTGGCCTTCCTTGCGGTCGCGGAAGTACATGTATTCGCCTTGCGCCTGGAAGGCGAGGTTCTCATGGAACGGAGCGAAGAAGCGGCCCTTGCCGGTGAAGGTGATGTTGCCGCTACCATCGGGGCCGGCGTTGAGGC
>JBGSME010000078.1:0-2582 GCA_041740335.1 Bryobacteraceae bacterium
ATGAGGATGCTCACCGCCAGCAAGCCGTCCTTTTCACGGCGCATTCTATCCACGCTCCACGCCGCGCCCGCCAGGTAGGCAGTAAGTCCGTTCTCGACGAAGAGCTGTCCCGTCTCCAGCGGAACGAGCGGGTTCGACGCGAACACCGCCACCACCAGACATGCCGCGCCAGGGCTCAACCATCGCCGCGCTCCGTCATACAACACTGCGAGCAGCGCGGCCAAAAAAAGAAAATTCAGCAGACGCGCCGAGTGTTCGCCGCCGAGCAAAAAGGCCGCCGCGTATGACCAATCGACACCCAGCGGCATCAGTGACCACGTCAAACGCGCCGGGTCGAACGCCCAAGCCCCGTGGCGCGCCACGTCCATGGCCACCCGCAGGTGCACCGTAAGCGCATCGAAGCCGACCTCGGATCCAAGCACCTGCGCAAACACAACCGATAGGATGCACACCAGCATCCCCCGTCCCCAATGGCGCGAAGCGGTGACAGCGGCCGGAATCCGCCATCGTTGCGCCCACTGCGCCAGTAAGCCGCGCCACAGGGCGATGGGCAGCCCAAGCGCAGCGATCCAAACGAGAGGATTGTTGATCGGGAAGTGGGCCGTAATGCCCATCGCCGTCTGAATCACAGCCATACCGGTCAGCCACGCGATGGCTCCCGTAACCATCGCGCCGCCACGGCCTCCCGTCACCCGTAGCCCGATCGCCACCGCCGACGCCGCCATCCACAACTGCGCCGCCAATGGCGCTGGACCATCCACCGCCCACATCCACAACGCGTGAAATACCATGGCTGCCAGCGGGAACCAATAACGCCCGCGCCACAGGAAAACCAATGAGACCGCCACCCAGAACGCGACGAAAAGAAGAAAGCGCTGCAGGTCCGGCGGTGGCCACAGGACCAGGTTCAGAAGTCCGCGCGACTGCACACCGTAGGCGGTAACGGCCAGTCCGGCCAGCCATGCCACCAGAAACAGAAGTGCGATTCCATGTTTCCGAGTGGCCATTCTCGCATAACGATAGCACCCGGCCCCGGAACGCCGCTCGACGACGTGGCCGCTCAAGGAGTACAATCGAACTTCTTGCCATGTCTCAAATCAAAGGTCCGGCTATCTTTCTCGCTCAGTTCCTCGGTGATGAGGCTCCTTACAACAATCTTCCCGACATCAGCGCATGGGTGAAGTCCCTTGGCTACGCCGGCGTCCAGTTGCCTTCGTGGGACGGGCGCATTATGGATCTCGCCAAAGCCGCCAAGTCGAAAACCTATTGCGACGAGATCAAGGGGCGGACCAATGGACTCGTGGTAACCGAACTGGCATCCCATCTCCAGGGACAACTCGTGGCCTCGCACCCGGCGTTCGACGAGATGTTCGACGCGTTCGCCGCGCCCGAGGTGCGCGGGGATTCCAAAGCCAAAGCCGAATGGGCCACCGCCCAGATGAAGCTGGTGATCAAAGCATCGGCCAATATGGGCCTCACCTGCTCGCCTTCGTTTACCGGCGCGCTGCTGTGGCCGTACATCTACCCATGGCCGCAGCGTCCGGCGGGGCTCGTCGAAGAAGGATTCAAGGAACTCGCCAAGCGCTGGAAGCCGATTCTCGACTATGCCGATCAGTACAACGTCGATCTCGCCTACGAACTCCATCCCGGCGAGGACGTCTACGATGGTGCAACGTTCGAGCGCTTCCGTGAGGCCACCGGCAATCATCCGCGCGTGGCAATCAACTATGACCCTTCGCACTTCGTGCTGCAGTGCCTGGACTACGTCCGCTTCATCGACACCTACGCTCCGTTCATCAAAGCGTTCCACGTGAAGGACGCCGAGTTCCGGCCCTCCGAGCGCGCCGGCGTCTACGGTGGCTACCTCGGCTGGAAGGATCGTCCAGGCCGCTTCCGCTCGCTCGGCGACGGGCAAGTGGATTTCAAGCAGGTGTTCACCCGCCTTACCGCCGCCGGTTACAAGTCTTGGGCCGTGCTCGAGTGGGAGTGCTGCTACAAAGACAGCGTGCAAGGCGCGGCTGAGGGTGCTCCGTTCATTCAATCCATGCTCATTGATGTGCCGACCAAAGCCTTCGACGATTTCGCCGGATCCGGCAGCGACGCCAAGCGCAACCGCCGCATCCTCGGCCTGAAGTAAGGCGCCATCCGCGATGCGGCCCTTCGCCTGGATACTCCTGTTCCTGGCGATCGCCGCCGTGCGCTTCACACAGCTCCACGTGCTGTGGGTGGAGGAATCCTACCCCGCCGCGGCAGCCATTCAGGTGCTCCACGGCAAGCTTCCCTATCGGGATTTCGTCTTCGACAAACCGCCGCTCTCCATCGGGTTCTATCTGCTCTTCGGCGCTCTTGCGGGCTGGCCGCTGCGCCTGGCCGGATCGCTCTACGTGCTGCTCTGCGCATGGTTGGCGTCCCGCCTGGCCGCTCGGCTATGGAACGATGCCACGGGATTTCTCGCTGCTATGCTCACCGCGTTCGCCATGACCTTCTACTTCCCTTCGGCCGCCATGGCATTGTCGCCGGACCTCCTCATGATCGCGCCGCATCTTGCCGCCGTCGGCGCAGCGGCGTCGGGCCGGCCGCTG
>JBGSME010000079.1:0-3965 GCA_041740335.1 Bryobacteraceae bacterium
CTGACCTTGATGGCGACGGCCAGGTCGATATGCTCTTCGCGCAGAACATTCCTCGCGTCCGCGGCGACGCCTTCGATCATATCTCCTGCCTCACCGCTGTCACGCTCGACGGAAAGGTGCTGTGGCAGTTAGGCCGGCCCGATCCGCGCAATGGGCTACTGACCAACGACACGCCGTTCCAGATTCACGATATCGACGGTGACGGCAAAAACGAAGTGATCCTGGTGCGCGACTTTCAACTCACCGTGCTCGACGGAGCCACCGGCCGCATCCGCCAACGGGCATGGATGCCAGACGCCGCGCGCGATAACAAGGAGCGCCCCTACGACATCAACAACGGCGACTCGATGGCATTCTTCGATCTTGAAGGCAAAGGCCGCGCCGAACAGATCGTGATCAAGGATCGTTACCGATGGTTCTGGGTCTTCGACAAGGATCTGCAGCTACGCTGGCAGGGCGAAGGCCAAACCGGACACTACCCTTTCGCGATCGACATCGACGGCGACCGGCACGATGATTTCATGATTGGTTACACGCTTTGGAACGGCGCGCAGCGAAAGGCAGTATGGAGCCACGACAAAACACTCCGCGACCATGCCGACGGAATCTCCGCCGGACGCTTCACCGGTGACCCCAATGCCGCGCCCCGCATCTACGTCTGCTCAAGCGACGAAGGCTTCGTTATGTTTGACCATACCGGCGCCATTCGCAAACAAGTCCGGCTAGGCCACGCGCAAACACAGAGCGTCGGCAAGTACCGGCCAGATCTGCCGGGCCTGCAAATCTTCATCGCGAACTTCTGGCGCAGCCCGGGTATCGTCACGCTGTTCGACGCCGATGCCAACATCCTCGGCCAGCGCGAGATGACGCCTGGGTCCACGCATCTTGCGCCGGTGAACTGGCGCGGCGACGGCCAGGAATTCGCGCTGCTCTCGGCTAATGTGCGTGAAGGCGGCATGATCGACGGCCAACTTCGCCGGGTGGTGATGTTCCCCGACGATGGGCACCCGGACCTTGCGTATCACGTGGAGAACGTAACCGGCGATGCCCGCGACGAAATTATTGTTTGGGATCAGGAGCGGGTGTGGATCTATACGCAGGATCGTGCAGCGATCACTGGTCCGAACGGCGCCATCTACCAACCGCGCCGCAACCCGTCACACAACGATTCGAACTATCGCGCGATCGTTTCTCTGCCTGGCTGGTAGCGGAGCGGGGCGAGAGCCGCCTCAACGCGAGATTGATTTCCTCGGCACTCTCTTGTTGGCGGCTTTCTTCATTGCTGGAGACTTCTTTGCTGGAGACCTCTGGGCACGGGTCTTTTTCGCGGGTGGCGTAACCAGCTCTGCCCCGCCCGCGAGGTCGATCCCGAACATCGCCGACAGGTCTTCGCCGGCTAACATGCGGCCCGCGTCCGGCGCATCTTTCGTGAGCGGAGCCGCACTGCCCGCTTTCGCGATCAATTCCATCTCGTCCACTCCCCGCAGGCGAAATAGAAGCTCTGGCTGATGATCGAACCGCGCGCCGATCCCGTACAGAACCGCCGCCACATGCTTGCACATGCCCGCCCAATCCGGACAACTGCACGATAGCTGGATCTCCCTTGGCGAGGGAAACAGGCCGTCCTGCTGGCGGCAGATTCGTTCCATTACCGCCGTTGAAAACTTACCCTGCAACAGTTCGACGAGAGAGTCAATAGCGCCGGCGCAATCGTTGCAAATTGACATCCACTGCGCCTTTTTTACCGGCGTGATCCCGATCTCCACCGGGTAGAGGCTAGACCCCATCACTGACGCGTGGATTGCCCCCAGCGTGATCTGCAGATCGACCACCGATCCGTTCCGCACGTAAGTGCGCCCTCGCGGAAGCCGGTTAGAGTAGTCACTGTAACGCTCCAGGTTCTCGCACCACGCCTTGCCCCAGAACGTGGTAGCGATCTTGCGGCCCTCAATAACCACCGGCGAAACACTCAAGCCCTTGTTCTGGCGTTGCTGCATCGCGAGGGCAGCCTGACGCCGCCGCTCGCCGACCGTGACATACGGCTTCCAGCCCCAATCGTCATACCTCATGACTCATGCCTCCTGCAGCGCCTTGTTGATATCGAGCGCAACGAGCTTCAGTAACTCTTCGTCTTTCATCTCCGTTAATAGTAAGTCCCCGCCGCCCTCGAGTAACTCTTGCGACAATTGCCGCTTTGACTCGATCAGCTCATCGATCTTCTCTTCCACCGTTCCCCGGCAGATGAACTTATGCACCAGCACGTTCTTAGTCTGCCCGATCCGGAACGCGCGGTCCGTGGCCTGATTCTCCACCGCCGGGTTCCACCAACGGTCGAAATGAACTACGTGAGACGCCGCGGTGAGATTCAGCCCGGAGCCGCCCGCCTTTAGCGATAGCACGAAAAACCCAACGCTTCCGTCTTCCTGAAACCGCTGGACCAGATCCTTGCGCTTCCTCACCGCGGTCTCCCCATGTAGCACCAGCCCCGGGCGTTCGAACACTGTCCCGAGAAAGTCCGACAGCGGCCCGATCGTTTCGCGAAACTGAGTAAACACAAGCATTTTCTCCTGCCGTGACGTGACGACTTCAGCGATGTCGCGCAATCGCGCAAACTTACCGCTGGCGTCTTCGCCCCAGCTCCCGTCGCCCAACCATTGCGACGGATGATTGCAGATCTGCTTGAAGCGCATCAGAAACGACAATACCAATCCCCTGCGTTGAATTCCTTCCGCGGTCTCAAGAAGCCCTTCCAGTTCCTGCACCGCTTGTTGGTACAACGCAGCTTGCTGCCGGCTCAACGGGCAATAGGCCTTGAGTTCGGTTTTGTCCGGTAGATCGCTGATCACTGATTTATCCGTCTTTAGGCGCCGCAGAATATAGGGCCGCACCAGTTCGCGCAAGGGCCCGTAAGAAACACTGGTTTGGCTGCTGAGCCGTTTT
Source organism: Bryobacteraceae bacterium (assembly GCA_041740335.1). Taxonomy (GTDB): domain Bacteria; phylum Acidobacteriota; class Terriglobia; order Bryobacterales; family Bryobacteraceae; genus DSOI01. The sequence continues at coordinate 2,941 of JBGSME010000079.1, forward strand.
GCGTAACCGGTAAATTGTTTCGCGGACCCGAGCAGGCCGGGATTGATGAAATCGAAGATCGACCACAGATCGCCCATCCGGTTCTCAACCGGCGTCCCGGTCAAAGCGAGCCTCGCGCCGGCTTTGAGCCGCTTCACCATTCGCGTCTGCTTCGCATCGGGATTCTTGATCGCCTGCGCTTCGTCGAGCACCGCGAGCTGCCAGTGGGTCTCGGCCATCCACGGCGCGCGCAACAGCGTGCCGTAACTGGTGATCACCAGATCCACATTCTTCAGGGCATCGGCGGCGGGCGACTTCAACTCGGCGGCCGGCAGGGACGACGGATGCGCAATCAACGCCTTCAATCCCGGCGCAAAGCGTTCTACCTCAGACGCCCAGTTGGCCATCAGCGAAGCCGGAGCGACGAGTAGGCTGGGATGCCGCTTCGCCTTGTTCTGCCGCTGCAAAACCAACAACAGCGAGATCACCTGAATGGTCTTGCCGAGCCCCATGTCGTCAGCCAGACACGCCCCCAGCCCGAGTTTGTAGAGCAGGTACAACCAACGGACGCCCACCTGCTGATACGGCCTCAGCTTACCGCGCAAGTCTTCGCCTGGATCCACGGCGGCCAAGCCATCGGGACTTCGCAATCCCGACAGCATCTCCAAAAGCCATTCCCCCGCCACCACGCCTGCCCAATCCGCGTCTCCGGTAACCGCCGCTTCATCGGCAGCCACACCCGCGCCCGCCACCAGCCGCATTGCCTCCGCGAAGGCAAGCCCGTTTTCCTTCGCCGCCCGCTCCACCTCGGTGAACCGTTGGAGCATGGTCTTCAGATGCCCCGCATCCACCTCGATCCAGCGTCCGCGCACCAGCGCCAGCCCATCGGATTTCGCCAGCAGTTCCCGAATCTCGGCTGGCGTGAGCACCTCGCCTTCGAGAGTCACGTCCAGTTGGAAATCGAGGAGTGCTTCCTGGCCAACACCCGACGGCGCTTTCGTCCCGACGGTCCCGGTAACACGCGGGCGCGGCGGACGGGTGCCACG
>JBGSME010000080.1:0-10441 GCA_041740335.1 Bryobacteraceae bacterium
GCGGCGCGGGCTGCCGGGCTGAGATTCAACTGCGCGCCGGGATCAAAGCCTGTCACCTGGCGATCAAAGCGTTCGGTGGTGGGGATTTCCTTTTCGTAGCGAAGCCCGAGGTTGAGGGTGAGGGCGCGGGAGAACTTCCAATCGTCCTGGACGAAGATAGAAGCATAGCCGGCCTGATTGGTGCGGAAGGCACCGACGTCGTAGGATCCGCCGGTAGGCATGCCGAGCATGAAGGCGGCGAGGTCCTGGCCGAGGGGTGCGGCGGGAGAATTATCGAGAGGTCCGCGGGTCCAGTTTTCACGGAAGGTATAGGCTCCGGAGGAATTGCCGAAGTTAGGGGAGCTTTCGCGGAGGAGGCGCAAGTCAACGCCGAATTTGAGTGAGTGGGCGCCGGCGATCTTAGTAAGGCTCGAGAAGATCTGGAAGTTATCGAACGGCGTGTTGCCGGTGCCGGAGGTACCGAGATCGTTGTAGCGGTTGAGGTCGACCAGGGGGAGCACCGCTTGGGTGGAAACGCCAGCGAGGGCGGCGGGGAAGCCGAGGGTGGTTTGGTCGAAGCCGAGCGAGGGGCGGAAGCCGCCTTCGGTGAAACGAGTCCAGTTGAGGCGCGTATTGAGGACGACGGTGGGAGAGAAGGTGTAGACATCGTCGAGGGTGGAGCCCCAGTTGATGCGGACGAGATTGTTTCCGGTAGAGATGTTCTGGAAGCTGTTGCCGCGGAATTCGAGGCGTTCGTTGTGGCGGAAGTTCCAGAAGAGCTTGTGGCGGTCGGTGATATTGATGTCGAGCCGGCCGAGTTCGTTATTAAAGTTATCGCCGCGATTGGTATTGACGAGGTAGTTATCCTGGCCGTCTATGCGGCCGGCTTGATTGGCCTGCGGATAAAACTGCAGGTAGTTGCGGGCGATCGAACTCAAGCGGCTGGCCGGAATGACGTTGCCTGGGAAGACATCGCGGCGGATGCGGCTGCCTTCGCGGCGTCCGGTGGTGGGGTCGTAGATGGCGTAGTTGGCTCCAGCGTTGAGAAGCGCGGAGAAATCGCCGTTCCGTTGGGCATCGGTGGGAACGGTGGTGGTGAGGGGTTCGGGGATACGATCCTTGATGCCTTCGTAGGCGAAGTACCAGAAGACGCGATTGCGGCCGTCGAGGAGTTTGGGAATGAGGACGGGCCCGCCAGCGTTGATGCCCCATTGATTGAAGACGAGGTTGCTCTTTTTGCCTCCCGCGCGATTGACGAAGAAGTCGGTGGCGGTAAGTTTCGATACCTGATTGAAGTTATAGGCGTTTCCATGGAGAGCGTTGGTGCCGCCCTTCATGACGACGTTGACGGTACCGCCGCCGGTGTTACCGTAAGCGGCGTCGGCCTGAAAGGTTTCGACCTTGACTTCGTCGACGCTATCGACGGGAGGATTGTAGGCGACGCGGCGGTTGCGGGTGGTATCGGGTGAACCGTCAATGAGGAGTTCGTTCGAGCGCGAAGGCGCGCCGCCCATGGAGAAACCAGAGGGGCCGGAGTTGTCGAAGGGGCGGGTGAAGCGGGGGTCCGAGTCAGGAACGACACCGAAGGCGAGTTGGGCAAGAACGAGCGGAGTGCGGCCGTTCATGGGCATGTTGGCGATCTGTTTCTGGGTGATGACTTGTCCGGAGGAGGCGGTGGAGGTGACGAGCACGGGAGCTTCCGCACTGACGGTGACGGTATCGACCACTTGGCCAATTTCAAGAACGATGTCGAGAGAGACCTGCTGGTTAGCGCTCACCTGGAGAGGCTGGCGAAGATAGCGCTTGAACCCGTCGGCTTGGGCTTCGAGGCGATAGGCGCCGGGTTGGAGGAAGGGAATGGTGTACTGGCCGGAAGCGTTGGAAACGGATTCATATTTGGAACCGGTCTCGACGTGGGTTGCGGTGATGGCGACGTTGGGGACGACTGCTTGTTGGGCGTCGGAAACGCTGCCGGTGATCGTGCCCCGGAATTGCTGCGCGGACAGGGAAGCGGCGAGGATCAGGGAAGCTGCCGCAAAGGAAAGCTTGGACGACATGGTTCACTCCTAGACCAGCGGTTAGATCTTGGGATTCCCTGAAGCGTGAGGGAAAGTCCAAAGTTAAGATATCACAATTTATTTATGAAATAAAGTCTTCTAAGCGCTGTGACTGCGACGGTGTGTCACTCTTCCGCCGGAAAATTCGCTTAGGTCAATGAGATTGCTTTTCAGGAGAGCGAATGAAACAGATCCTATTGACCGCGATCACTTGCTTTGTGTTCGTGTCCGGAGCCTCGGCGCAGGCGCCCAAGCCTTTTCTGCATGGCCCGGTGAGTGAAGGGGTTTCTGCGGTGGAGGGGAACTTCAATCCGCTTGCGAGCGGGACCGCGCCGCTGCTGGACCTGCTCGTCGATGGGCGCCGTGTCCCGGCCGAGTTCGAGGTGAACCTCACCCGCGGAACGTTCGCGGTGGAAGCAGACGATCCGTTCGAGGCGGGAAAGATGGTGAGTGTGCGGCTGACGGTGAACGGCAGCACGGCAACGTCGGACGCAATCAAGGTGTCGACAGTGACGCCGTTGACGGTGTTGAGCGTGGATGCGGTGTACGGCGCGGCGAAGATCGCGGTGCGGATGAAGCCGATCGCGCGGCCGGCTGCGAAATACTCATTGGATGTGGCGGTGGCGGATTCGCAGAATTTCAGGTATCCGCTGAGCGCGGACGAGTTGATGAAGGGAGCGGCCGATATTCCGCTGCAGAGCCCGTTGCTGGCGCGGGATGCGTATCCGGTGGTTACAGTGACGCCGCAGGTTTTGAGCAAGTACGGCGAGGCGAGGACGGTGACGGCGGAGCCAGCCGGGATCCGTTTGAAGGCGCCTTTGACGGAGGGCGATACGGTTATTACCGGCAGCGCACATAGCTCGGTGAAGCGGGTTTGCGTGGCGGTATTTGGCGGCGGTGTGACGGATGCGGATGCCAAAGATCCCGGTGATCCGGCGCCGGTGGTCCGGAATTGCCGGGAGGCCGCGCGGCGAATCTACGATGGGAGAGTGGCTGCGATTCAAGGGAAGTCCACGGACCAGAGGTTCCAGGCGTTGGCCGCGGCAGACATACCCGAGAAACGCGCCGCTCTGGACGAGGTGAGCGGGCCGCTACTGGAGGAACAGGAAGTTACTCCGGACGCCAAGACCGGGGCGTTCGAGTTCAAACTGTCGCGTCCGTTGCCGGCGGGAGCATCGATCTTTGCGCGGGAAGTGCTTGTTGACGCGCCGGGTGGCGTGCAAGTGGCGTTGGGCGGTCCAGATCCGGTGCGGGTGGACTCGGCGGGGCTTGACTGGGGCCGGGTGCGCGGCGTGTTCACGGTGGGTGCGTCGATCGGGCAAACGAACAATTCGTTTGCCAAGGCCGACCCCTACGTGGGGTTCTATCTGGACGGGCCGTTTTTCAACAACCTGATCGCGAAGTACGACAAGCCCGACCCCAAGAGGGCTCGGCCGCGCGATCTGTTTGGGACGAAGAAATTTGGGATTTCCGCGCATTGGCTCACGGCGGTCCGGCTGACGCAGACGGGCACTCTGACCGAGATCGGCGGCGTTACTCCGGGGTTGCAGCAGGCGCAGTCGGCGGTGTTCATGGGCGGGTTGTATGTACCGATGCGTGTCTCGGGTATGGACTGGGTTTATCGCGGCACGCAGTATTCGGCGTATGTAGCGCCCCTGGCGAAGGCAGGCGTGACCGCAGTGCGGGACGGGGTGGCGCTGGGCAGGACCGTCACGACGGTGACTACGAAGATCGACCCATGCCCGATGGGAATCGACTGCATCGGGACGGCGAAGAAGGAGGGCCCGACGGAGAAGTTCACGCGATCGAACGGCACTGCGCCTTTCGCCGGATTGGGCGTGCGGCTGGGCGTGATGAGCTACGAATTCATGGGAGCAACGCGGCGCAACCGGCAGGTAGCTCCGGACCCGGTGATGTATCTGGACCTGCTATGGGGTCCGAACCAGGCGTACACGAGCCCGGGGGAACTTGTTTCGAGGCCACCCAGGGACGCCAGGAATACAGCGACTGGCACGGTTACCACGACTTCGGTTCAGTCGCAGAATTTCACGTTCGAATCGCGGTTCTCAGTGGAGGCGCGCGCGAAGCTTCCATACATTCCGGCTGAGATCGGAGTGGATGTGAATCAGAATTGGCGGCGTCCGGTGGCGTCGCTGGCAGGCGCGCCCGACGACGGCGGCAAGATCCAGTACACGGATTTCCGGTTCATCGTTGGGTTCCGGCTGGACGCGGCGAAGACGTTATTCCCGATCTTCGCGAAGAAGAAGTAGCGTTACGTAGTGGCGAGGAAGGCTTCCACTTCGCCGCGTCCGCCGATGACGAGCGGGGTGCGTTCGTGGATGTCGGAGGGCTCAATGTCGAGGATGCGGCGTTCCCCATCAATGGCCATTCCACCGGCTTGTTCGGCGAGGAATGCGAGGGGATTGGCCTCATAGAGGAGCCGGAGTTTGCCGCGAGCGTGGCTGGTGGTGGGCGGGTAGAGGAAGACGCCGCCTTTGAGCAGGGTGCGGTGGAAGTCCGCCACCAGCGAACCGATGTAGCGGGAGGAGTAGCTTTGAGCGCGGAGCTGGTCCAGATAGTTGCGGTAGCGTTGCGGGAAGCTTGCGGCGTTGGCCTCATTCACCGAGTAGTAAGTGCCGCGTTCGGGCATCTTGAGGCTCGGATAACTCAGGACGTAAGCGCCGATGTCGGGATCGAGCGTGAAGCCGTAGACGCCCTGGCCAGCGGTATAAACGAAGATCGATGAGGACCCGTAGACGACGTAGCCGGCGGCAACCTGCTTCCAACCGGTTTGGAGAACAGCGGCGGTACCGTGCGCGCCATCGGGACGGCGCATGATGGAGAAGATAGTGCCGACGCTTACGTTGACATCAATGTTCGAAGAGCCGTCGAGGGGATCGAAGATGACGACGTATTTGCCGTTTTCGGAGAGGTCGACGGCCATCGGCTGTTCGTTTTCCTCGGAGACGAGCATGGCGACGCTTTCGCGGGAGCCGAGGGTGTGGAGCAGGGCCTGATTGGCGTAGACATCGAGCTTCTGCTGGGTTTCGCCCTGCACGTTCGTCTCGCCGGCGGACCCGAGAATGTCGACCAGGCCGGCGCGGCGGATCTTGGCCTGGATCATTTTCGTCGCAAGGGTCATGCCGGAGAGCAGCGAGGAGAAATTGCCGCGGGCGCCGGGGAAGAGGTCTTCCTGTTGTTGCAGGATGTGTTGTTGAACGGTGACGATCATGCGAATCCGCAGGATAGCAGGTGGCAGGATAAGCTAGCAGGATATGAACTTCGACTATTCGCCTCGCGTGGAAGAGTATCGCCGCCGCCTGACCGGCTTCATGGACGCGCATGTGTATCCGAACGAGCGGCTGTATCACGAACAGGTGAAGCAGGTGGGCTGGGGCGCGGTGCCGTTGGTGGAGGAACTGAAAGCCAAGGCGAAGGCGGATGGGCTGTGGAATTTATTTCTGCCGGAGTCCGGACATGGACCGGGGCTATCGAATCTGGAATACGCGCCGTTGTGCGAGATCATGGGCCGGGTGTTTTGGGCTCCGGAAGTTTTCAACTGTTCGGCGCCGGATACCGGGAACATGGAAGTTCTGGTCCGCTACGGGAGCGAGGAGCACAAGGAGCGGTGGCTAAAACCGCTGTTGGAGGGGGAGATGCGGTCCTGCTTTGCGATGACGGAGCCGGGGGTGGCATCGTCGGACGCCACCAACATTGGCGCGTCGATCGTGCGGGATGGCGATGAGTATGTGATCAACGGGACGAAGTGGTGGTCCACGGGGGCGGGCGATCCGCGGTGTAAGATTGCGATCTTCATGGGCAAGACGGATCCGTCGGCGGAGAAGCACAAGCAACAGTCGATGATCCTGGTACCGTTCGATACTCCGGGCGTGAAGGTGACGCGGCTGCTCAACGTGTACGGTTACGATCATGCGCCGCACGGGCACGCTGAGGTGGAATACAAGGACGTGCGTGTGCCGGCGTCGAATATTTTGCTGGGTGAAGGACGTGGGTTCGAGATCGCGCAGGGGCGGCTGGGTCCGGGACGGATTCACAATTGCATGCGGCTGATGGGAGCGGCGGAGCGGGCGATTGAGATGATGTGCGCGCGAGCGAAATCGCGGGTGGCGTTCGGGCGGAAGCTATCCGAGATGGGTGGGCTGCGGATGGAGATCGCGAAGTCGCGAATCGAGATCGAGCAGGCGCGGCTATTGGTATTGAAGGCTGCGGCGATGATGGACTCGGTGGGTAACAAGGCGGCGCGGGCGGAGATCGCGATGATCAAGGTGGTGGCTCCGAATGTGGCTCTGGGGGTGATCGACCGCGCGGTGCAGGCGCATGGGGCGGCGGGTGTGTGCGACGATTTTCCGCTGGCGTTCGACTGGGCGAATTCCCGAACGCTACGGTTGGCCGATGGTCCGGACGAGGTTCACTTGGAGAGCGTGGCAAAGCTCGAGTTGAGGAAGTGATCGAATGGGGGATTTCGAGATTTCGGAGCCGGGCCAGATTCGAGGTGAATGGTCATATCGAGTGAACGGCCGGCATGCGGGCATTATAATTGCACAAAGATGACAAGACTTTCCTGGCTGGTGGTGCTGGCGGTTCCGCTGTTGGCACAGAGGGTGACGCTCGATAGCGGCGCGGCGCAGATGTCGTGGGAATTAGGCGGAGGGGGTCTGGTTGACTTTCACTTGAAGGCGGGCGGATTGAATCCGTTCACGTGGGAAATGAAGTCGAACGAGGCGTCGCATCCGCGCGGGCATTTTCTTTGCATGGACCGATGGGGACAGCCATCGGCGGCGGAGCTTTCGGCGGGAATGCCGTTTCACGGCGAATCGCCGCACAGGCTGTGGCGAAAGTTGGGGGCATCGGGCACGGAGCTGGAAATGGCAGTGCAACTGACAATGGCGCGTTTGTCGATGCGGCGCGTGGTGAAACTGGAGGGAACAACGGCGCTGGTGACCGAGTCAGTACTGAACGAAGCTGCGCTCGGGCGGCCGTACAACATGGTGCAGCATCCGACGATCGGGCCGCCGTTTCTCGATGCGGCCACGGTGGTTGATTCGAACGCGCGGCGCGGATTTATGCAATCGAGTCCGCTGCCGAATCCGGAAGACGCGGTGGTGGTGTGGCCGCAGGCGTTGCGAGACGGGCTTCCGGTGAGTCTGCGGTATTTGACCGACGACCCGAATCCGAACGTGGTCTCCTACGTGATCGACGAGGAGTGGGGATGGACAACGGCGGTAAGCGCGGCGCAGGGATTGCTGGTGGGCTACGTGTGGCCAGTGAAGGATTATCCGTGGTTGAACATGTGGCGGCACGTGGAGAACGGGAAGCCGTTCGCGCGCGGGCTGGAGTTCGGCACAACGGGCTTGCATCAGCCATTCCCGATTCTGCTGCGCAAGGGCAGCATCTTTGGGCGGGCGTTGTTCGCCTACATCGATTCGGCGGAGAAGCAGGATCGGCGGTATCAGGTGTTTCTGTTGGAGATACCGGCGACGCTCACCGGTATGGCTTCGATGAAAGCCGTTGGCGGCGAGTTTGTATTCACGGGCCGGGACGGGAAAGAATACCGAATCAAGGCTTTGTTATGACGGCTGTGATATCGTAGCGAATCCGGCATGAACTCCCCCCCCACGACAAGCGCAGGCCGGCGATGGACCGTGATCGCGTTGTTGTGCATCGGCTACATCGTCGCCTACTTTGACCGCGTGAATCTTTCGGTGGCGCTGGCTAGCCAGGATTTCATCGGTTTCTTTCATCTGACCGACGTCGATCGCGGCAACCTCGGGTCCGCGTTCTTCTGGACCTACGCGGCGCTGCAGATACCGGCGGGGTGGTTCGTGGATAAGTACGGGGTGAAATGGCCGTACGCGGTGGGCTTTCTGATATGGAGCGGGTTATCGGCAGCAACGGCGTTCACGACGACGGTGACGCAGTTGTTCTCACTGCGGCTGCTGCTGGGGTTGGGTGAATCGATGGTGACGCCGGCGGGGATGCGGTGGATCCGTTTAAACTGCCACGAGAACCAGCGCGGGCTGGTGATTGGGTTGTACATGGCGTCGGCGAAAGTGGGCCCGGCGATCGGTGTGATTGTGGCGACGTATCTGTTGGCGAACACGGGCTGGCGGAACATGTTCCTGATTATCGGCGTGGGCGGACTGCTGTGGCTGGTGCCTTGGGTATTGTTCGTGCGCGACGACGACAGGGATCTCGAGAGGGCACAAGCGCGAGCTTCGGGCAGCACGAGCAACGTGGCTTTTTGGAAAGTAATGAAGAGCCCGGTGATCCTGGGAACGGTGATCGGGACGTTCTGCTATCAATACTTCGTTTACTACGCGATGACGTGGCTGCCGGCATATTTCAAGGAAGCGCGCGGGCTGGACCTGAAACAAATGGGCCTGTTCACGTTTTTCAGCTTCAGCGGCATGGCGATTGTGGCAACGCTGGCGGGATGGGCGGCGGACCGGCTGATTGAGCGGGGCGGCAATCCGGTGCGGGTGCGGAAGGCGTTCATCATTGCGGGATTTCTGGTGGCATCGACGGAACTGATCGGGGCGTATGCGGAGTCAGAAAACGTGGCGTTGTTCTTCGCGGTATTCTCGCTGAGCGGCCTGGGCATGATGACAGCCAACTACTGGGCGCTGACGCAAACGCTGTTGCCGGGCGCGGCGATTGGGCGCATCGTGGGCGTGCAGAACTGCGCGGCGAACGTGCCGGGGATCGTTGCGCCGTTGCTGACCGGATGGTTGAAGCAAGTGAGCGGAGGATACACGGCGCCGATGCTGGCGATCTGTTTCTTCCTGATGCTGGGCATTGCCGCGTATGTGTTTCTGGTGCGCGAAGAGTACGTTCCCAAAGGAGACGATCTGAATGGTGTCGAAAAAACTATTGCTTGAGAATGTGCGGGTGAGAGTAAGCGAAGTGACCTATGATCCGGATTCGCCGCGCGAGCCGCACATCCGGCCGACCGATCAGGTGATCGTGTTTTTGGACGATTGCGAGTATGAGCGTACCGATCCGGTGACGGGAGAAAAGACGGTGCGGAAGCGTAAGCCGGGCGAGGTGATCTGGCATGACCGGTCAGAGAATGCGCCGCGGCTGAGGAACGTGGGGTCAGAGCCATACCGCTCTTTATTGATCGAGTTGAAAGAAGGAGGCCGGTAGGCGTGGCACGAAACGGATTGGAGACGGCGGCGGTGATCGGAACGGGGATGATGGGCCCGGGCATCGCGATGACGCTGGCGCTGGGCGGGATTCGGGCGACGATCCTGAGCCGGACCGAGGCGACGGCGCAAGCGGGATTGGAGAAGGCGAAGGAACAGCTGCAACTCCTGGAGCGGAGCGGGCTGACGACGCCGGAGAAGGCCACTCGCGCGGCGGGACTGCTTTCGGCGAGCGCCGATTTCGACTCGACGATTGCGGCGGCGGACCTCGTGGTGGAATCGGCACCGGAGAATCTCGCCTTCAAGCAGGAGTTGTTCGCGAAGATGGACGGACTGGCGAAGCCGGACGCGGTGTTGGCGTCGAACACTTCGGGGTTGAGCATCACTGCGATCGCGTCGCGGTGCACGAAGCCGGAGCGCGTGATCACGACGCATTTCTGGAATCCGCCGCACCTGATGCCGCTGGTGGAGATCGTGCTCGGAGAGAAGACGGATCGAGCGATGGCGGGGGAATTGCGGCAAGCGTTGACGGGCTGCGGCAAGGTGGCGGTGGTGGTGAACAAGGATACGCCCGGACAGTTGGGGAACCGGCTGCAGATGGCGCTGGTGCGGGAAGCGGTCCACATTGTGCAGGAGGGGATCGCGGATGTGGAGGCGGTGGACGCGGTGGCGAAGAATGGCTTCGGGCTGAGGCTTCCGGTTTACGGCATCTTCGAGCATCAGGATGTAGTTGGGCTGGATATGGGCATGAGCATCGTGGACTACGTTTCGCAGGATCTATGCAGCGAACCGCGCGCGCCGCAGTTGATGCGGGATATGGTGAATCGCGGCGAGTTGGGCGCCAAAAGCGGGAAGGGTTTCTACGACTGGTCGCGAAAGAGCATTGACGAGGTGAAGGCGCTGCGCGACCGGTTCGTACTCGAAGTAGTGAAGAACTGGAGATAGGCGAGATACACTAAAAATTCAAAGTGCAGCCTCCCCCCGACCTCATCCAGGCTTGGCAACCGATACTGGATTTGACCGGCGCCGCGCGCGACGGGCATATCGATCCGGCGATTGACGGCTTGGATCGTCTGCTCCGCAACGGCGATGCGCGAGCGGCGATTCCACTCGCGGAGCTGTACGCGTTCCGGGGCGAGTGGAGAGATTGCCTGCAGTGCGGCGGCGTGGCGCTGGACCATCCGGAAAGCGCGCTATCGTTGGCGATTTTTCCAGAGATGGCGGAACTATCGGCGCTGG
>JBGSME010000081.1:0-10680 GCA_041740335.1 Bryobacteraceae bacterium
GGCTCGACGCGCGCATCGTTTTCACGATGTCGTAAGGCGCTTCCGGGCGCGTCAGTTCGGCCGCGTGTATCCGCAGTGACCCGTTGCCCAGGTCCTCAATTGTGGCGCCGCAATACTCGAGCACCCGCCGCATCGTCGCGATGTCGCGCACCGCGGGGATGCCATGCAGTGTCACTGGCTGATCGGTCAACAGGCACGCGGCCAGTGCGGGCAGCGCCGAATTCTTCGCGCCGCTAACCGTCACCGAGCCCGCAAGCGGAGTTCCGCCTTCAATCCGAAACTGGTCCATGTTCTCTTTTAGGTCCGCCTTTGCAAGACTTCTGAAATCCGGTTGCCCGCGCCCGCCAGCAGTTCCGATGCCCGCTCACGTTCAACGCCCAGACGCGCCATCACGATCGCGGTACGCACGCTCCCGCCCTCTGCGAGCAGGCAAGCAGCCTCCTGCTCGTCCACGCCGGCCGCATCGCGGATGATCCGCACTGCGCGATGCCGCAGCTTGTCGTTGGTCGGTTGCACATTCACCATCAGGTTGCCGTACACGGCGCCGCGGCGGATCATTACCGCTGTCGATATCATGTTCAACACCAGTTTGGTCGCCGTCCCCGCCTTCATACGAGTGGATCCGGTGACGATTTCAGGGCCGGGCAGCGGCGTGATCGCGATTTCGGCCCGCGCCGCCAGTTCCGATTGCGGCGTGCAACTGATGCCCGCGGTAAGCGCGCCCATTTGCCGCGCCCAATCGATAGCGCCGAGGACGTAGGGCGTTCGCCCGCTGGCCGCGATGCCCACCAGCACATCCCGCTCGCTGAATCCCTTCACTTCTAGATCCCGGACACCCGCCTCCGGATCGTCTTCGCTCGCTTCTGTGGCGCGCGCCAGAGCGGCTTCGCCGCCCGCGATCACCCCTTGCACCAGTTCCGCCGGAGCGTTGAACGTGGGGCGGCACTCGGCGGCATCCAGCACCCCGAGTCTGCCGCTCGTTCCCGCGCCGATATAAAACAGCCGGCCGCCTTCGTCCATTCTTTTGACGATGCCGTCAACCAGAGCCGCGATGGCCGGGATCTCGGCGGTTACCGATTCAGCCACTCTCCGATCCTCGCGGTTGACGATCTCGAGGATCTCACTGGTAGGCCGCCCGTCAATCCCGTCGGAGGCAGGATTGCGCTGTTCGGTCAAAAGACGCTCCAGTGACATCGTGGCCTTACCGCTCAGGCGGCGCCCGCCTTCTTCATCACCGCGAGCGTTGTTTCGAGCCCCAGCTTCGCGCCCGCTTCCGGATCCATTTCCTTCAGTCCACGCCCGAACACTTCCGGACTCACGCCGTCCGCGTATCCGATCTTCTTCAGCGCCCCGAAGAAACCAACCAGATCCGCAACGCCTTCGCCCGGCATCAGCCGTTCGCTGTCGACGATCTTCTCCGCCGGCAGATCCGGCGCATCCGCGGCCTGTACATGAACGATGCGCGACTTCGGCGTCTGTTCAATCTCCCGCACCGTTCCGCCCGCATGATGCCAATGCCACGAGTCCAATAGAACGCCCACGTTGTCGCCGCATTCCGATGCGAACGCCAGCGTCTCCTCCATCCGCCATAGGAACTCGTGCGGACCCCGCTTCCTCAAATGCAACGGACCCAGAAACTCGAGCCCCAATCGCACACCCGGCCGCGCCAGGATATCGGCGCATTTCCGGAAGCGTTCCAGCCACACCCTCCGCTGCTCCGCTTTCGGGACTTCGCACCACGAAGGGATCCATGTCGACATCCGTGGGCAGCCGATCGCCGCCGCGAATTGCGCCGCCGCTTCCAGCCGTTCCAGGTCCTTTTGGAAGGTCTCGCCGTCCTTGCGGAACTCCACCGGCAAACCCACGATGGCCGGGGTCAAGTGCAGCCTCGCAAGCAGCCTCCTGGTCCCGTCAAGCCCCTGTTCCATAGCCGGCGAGATCGCGACGTCGGTTCCAGGGAAACCCATTCGTGCCGCCAAATGGGCGAATTCCGGCCACTGGACGCGGCCGGCCACGAGGGTCCCATTGAGCGAAACGTACATCCGCTACTCAGTTTCGCACTTTCTCAGACTTTAGACTGGAGATCATGTCTACTCCCGGCGAACGCGCTCGGCGAAGGTCCGGCATTCTGGAATTCGCGTCCGGGGAACGGCGCATCACCGGCGGCGCCATCACGGGCTCGGCAGCCTCGGGGCGCGAGGACCGCTGGTCCGACATCGACCTCGCCTTCGGCGTGCGCGAAGCCAGTGACATCCCGCGGGTCCGATCCGATTGGACCGCCTACAGGTACGCCCAGCACAAGGCGTTGCATCATCTTGTTGTCACCTTCGGCGCATGGACCTATCGGGTCTTCCTCCTCCGAACCGCACTGCAAGTGGATTTGGCCTTCGTGCCCCAATCCGAATTTCGTGCTTTGACTCCGGCATTCCACATCGTGTTCGGGAAGCCCAACGAACCGGGGCATTTTCCGATACCGTCGCCCGCCGGCCTGATCGCCGAGCCGCCGACGCGGTCCTCGCGGATCGCCTCGACGGTACCCTTGATTACCTCACCATCGATCCGGATTCATCCTCGATCGAGTAAGCCCGTAGACAAACAGGCTGGCTGAACGCTACCTCGGAATCACCGGCAGCAACACGTGCGACGGATGCTCCGCCGACCGGCGGATCGTCTGCGTCGCCACCTTCACTTTCGTCCCCCGTCCGAACTCCTCGCCCGTATTCGGATTCCGGTCAAACTGCGGGAAATGGCTCGACGTTACGTCCACCCGAATTCGATGCCCTCTCTGAAACTCCACACTCGTGCCCACCATGTCGATCTCAAACGGGTACACCTTGCCCGGTTCCAGCATCTTCGCCGACGACGTCCCTTCCCGGTATCGCGCACGAACGATCCCCTCGGCCATGTTGAACGCATGGCCGTCCGGATACACATCGATCAGCTTCGCCACGAAGTCCGTATCGACGGCATCCGACGACGCATAGAGCACCACCTTCACCGGACCGGTCACCTCAACCGGCTCCTTCAGAAAATCCGACGTGTACACCAACACATCGCCCCGTCCCTCAATCGGCCGCTGATCCCTCGGGCCGGCGGGTGTCGGCGTGCCGCAGCAGTTGTTCCCGCCCAGGCTCGGCACCGGATTCGCCGGATCGTACCGGTACACGTCCGTGCCGGCGGTGGAAGGCGCATCCCACGACAGTCCATGTTCCTCCCGCAGATACATCTTCGTGTACTTGGCCCGCGCCAGCGGATATTCATTTTCTTCCCGCCATTCGTTCCGGCCCATCACGTACAAACGCACCGGCGCCTCGCGCTCCACATCGTTATCCACGCCCTTCAGCCAATGATCGAACCACTTCAATTCCACCGCATGCATGTCGACAAACGCGTGATCGCCGAAATCGAGTTCGCCGAACTTCTTCGACGCGCCGTGGCCCCACGGCCCGATGATCAGGTGCGATCCCTTCCGCGCCGTCGCCGTTTTGCCCTTCTTGCTCAGTAACGAATAGCCCCGCAGCGTGCCCTGGCTGAAGATGTCGAACCAGCCGCCGAACGTGTGAGCCGGAATGCCGATCTGGTCCATCACTTCCTCCGCGTTCAGCTTCTTCCAATACTCGTCGTAATCCGGATGCGCGATCCAGTCCCTATAAAACTGCGCGTTCCGCCCGGCCAGCTTCTGCATGTCGTTCAGTGGCAGGTGCCACTGCATTCTGTCGAACGAGAGATTGTCCAGGCCCGCGGCGACATGCGGCCCCGTATTCTGCATTATGCGTGATTCCTGCCGTACCGGCCCCCAGCCGAAATTGAACGAGAGCCGCCACCCGCCGTTGAGAGTGATCCAGTCGTGATACAGGCTCGTCGCCGCTACAGCCGGAAAGATCGCCGTCAGATGAGGTGGGCTCGCCATCGCCGCGCGCCACTGCACGTGGCCCAGATACGAACCGCCTTCCATGCCAACCTTGCCGTTGGACCACGCCTGCGCCGCCGCCCATTCCACCGTGTCGTAGCCGTCTTCGATGTCGTTGCGGAACGGCTCCCACTTGCCCTCTGATTCGTGGCGGCCGCGTACGTCCTGGTACACGAACACATACCCGCGCTGCGCGAAAAATACCGCCGCCGCGTACGCGTTCGGCGTCCGCTCGGTGGAGTACGGGGTCCGGCTTAAGATCACC
Organism: Bryobacteraceae bacterium; assembly: GCA_041740335.1. Taxonomy (GTDB): domain Bacteria; phylum Acidobacteriota; class Terriglobia; order Bryobacterales; family Bryobacteraceae; genus DSOI01. The sequence continues at coordinate 4,176 of JBGSME010000081.1, forward strand.
GGATAGCGCCCGGGCTTGGTCGGCCGGTAAATGTCCGCATACAGCTTCACACCGTCCCGCATCGGGATCGCGACGTAGTTGTCCATCGCGATTTCGTTGGTCGGCGGATACACTTCCGGGAACTTCACCGCGGCGGCGAGTGGGAACAGAGAAACAAAAAACAAAAGCCGTTTCATCGCCGCCGATTATATACTGCTTCTATGGTCCTGATCCAACGCGCGGCCTTTCTTGCCGTGGTGTGCGTCTTCAGCATGCCCGCCCAAACATACGACATTGTGCTGAAAGGCGGCCACGTTATCGACCCCGCGAATGGCATCGACGCGGTTCGCGACGTGGCCATCGCGCAAGGAAAGATCGCGCGCGTCGCCGAGAACATTCCAGCGTCGGAGGCGCGGAAAGCAATCGATGTCAAAGACCGCTACGTCGTCCCCGGCCTCATCGATCTGCACTTCCACAGCTACGGCTACTCTGGCGCTATCTTCCCGGACGACACCGCGCTCGTCACCGGCTCCACAACCGTGGTCGACGCCGGCGGCCCCGGCTATCGCACCTATGCCGACTTCAAGAAGAAGGTCGTCACTCAATCGGCGACCCGTGTGCTCGCGCTGATCAACATCGCCGGTTATGGTATGACCGGTTCGGTTTCCGAAGACAACGTGGAAGACATGCTGCCCGACAAAACCGCGGCGGTGATCAAGGCCAACCGCGACGTGATCGTCGGTATCAAAGTGGCGCATTTCGGAAAACCCGGGTGGGATGCCTTGAAGCGCGGCATCGAGGCCGGCAAGATCGCCGGAGTGCCCGTCATGGTCGACGACAAGATCTTCACCAACGCGGGGCGGACGTCGCGCGAAAAGCTGCTCGACGTGATGCGCCCCGGCGACATGCACACCCATATGTTCAATGACCGCCAGGTGGAAATCGTCAGCCGTTTCAACGGCAAGGTGCAGGACTATGCCCTCGAAGCCCGAAGGCGCGGCGTGCTGTTTGACCTTGGCCACGGCGGCGGCAGTTTCCTCTGGCCCGTGGCCACCGCCGCTGCCAGGCAGGCCTTCTGGCCCGATACCATCTCCACGGACCTTCACACCTCGAGCATCATGATGCAGCAATCCGACATGCCCAACTGTATGTCGAAGATGATGCTGCTCGGAATGACGCTTCAGGACGCGGTCCGCAAATCCACCGAGATGCCCGCAAAGTCGATCAAGCGTTTCCCCGAACTCGGCACCCTCAGCGAGGGCAGGGAAGCCGATGTCGCCGTATTGGCGCTGCGCGACGGCGTCTTCGCTTTCAAGGACTCATGGGGCAAAAAGAAACTCGGCACGAAAAAGCTTGAAAATGTTTTAACCATTCGCGCCGGTAAGTTGGTCTACGATCTCGAGGGGCGAGGGTTCCCCGAATGGACCACCGCCGGCGAATACGAGGTGATCCAATGAAAACGCTGCTGCTCGCCCTGTTAGCGGTGTCGCTGCCCGCCGCGGAGTTCTACGACATCCTCATCAAGAACGGGCAGGTCCTCGACCCCGCCTCGGGCCGCAACGGAAGAATGGATGTGGCGATCAGCTCGGGAAAGATCCTCCGCGTTGCACCGGATCTTCCGGCGTCTCAAGCCCGCGTCGTGATTGAAGCCGGCGAGTACATCGTCACCCCCGGCCTCATCGATATCCACACGCACTTCGACGTCTACGGCGCTTCGCTCAACCTCAATCCGGACCACAATGCCTTAAGGTCCGGCGTCACCACCGCCGTCGACGCCGGCTCCTCCGGGGCCGACAATTTCGAAAACTTCCGCCGCACCGTGATTGACGAGGCCACCACCCGCGTCCTCGCGTTCGTCAATATCGTAGCCGCCGGAATGTACGGCGGCCAGGTCGAAGATGACCCCAAACAGATGGACGTCGAGAAGGCTGCCGCCACGGTCATCAAACATCGCGACGTCGTAGTCGGCATCAAGACCGCTCACTATCAGCCGCCGGACTGGATCGCCGTCGACAACGCCGTCAAGGCCGCCGAAGCTTCCAAGAGCGTGCTCATGGTGGACTTTCACCCGAAACCCGGCCGCGGCTATCGCGAACTCATCCTCGAGCACATGCGCCCCGGCGATATCCACACGCATTTCTACGGCCGCTTGACGCCGCAACTCGACGCGAACAAGAAAGTGCAGCCCTACATGAGGGAGGCGCGCCAACGCGGCGTGCTCTTTGACGTGGGCCACGGCTCCGGTAGTTTCTGGTTCCGCATCGCGAAGCCCATGATAGAGCAGGGCTTTCTCCCGGATACCATCTCCACCGACATTCACAAAAGCAGCATCATGCTGCCGCGGGCAACCATGATCGTAACGATGTCGAAATTCCTCAATCTTGGCCTGTCGCTGGAACAGGTGATCGAGCGCGCCACCGTGAATCCCGCCAAAGCCATCCGCCGGCCGGAGTTGGGCACTTTGAAGGAAGGCAGTGAAGCCGACGTGGCGATTCTGAAACTGGAGCGCGGCCAGTTCGCCTTTCTCGATTCCGGCCGCGCCAAGCTCACCGGTAATCAACGGCTCCGTTGCGCCGTCACCATCCGCGCGGGCAAAGTGGTTTGGGATGAGGACGGTCTCAGCCTCGGCGACGTCTCCCAGGCCGGCCCCTACAGTAACTTCAAATAGCCGTCAATCGCGCACCGCGGATAGGATCACACGCGTCGCGAGGCTCTTGTTCATCGTGTAAAAATGCAGTCCCGGGGCGTCCTGCTTGAGCAGTTGGCGGCACTGCCGGATCGAATGCTCCATGCCGATTGCCATCACCGCCGCCGGATCGTCGTGCACCGCCTGAAGACGCGCATGCAGTTCTTCCGGAATCCGCGCTCCGCACATCTTAGTGATCCGCTCGATCTGCGAGACGTTGATGATCGGCATGATGCCGGGAACGATCGGCACCCGGATGCCCGCCGCCCGCGCGCTGTCCACAAAACGGAAATAGTCGTCGTTGTCGAAAAACAACTGCGTGATCAGAAAACGGGCGCCGTTATCCGCCTTGCGCCGCGTCCAGTTGAGATCCTCGCTCGCGCTCACCGATTCCGGATGCACTTCCGGGTAACACGCCCCGCCGAAATCCACGTCGAATTCGGCACCCAGAAATTCCATCAGGTCCGTCGCGTGCGGCAGTTCTCCGGCGCCGGTGTCTCCCTCCTTCGGCATGTCGCCGCGGAGCGCGAGAACGTTCGTGATCCCGCTCTCGATCAGCCGCCCCACCACTTCCACCAACTCCTCCCGCGTATGCCCCATTGCGGCCAGGTGCGCCATCGCCGGGATGCCGGCTTCCTGCTGGATCCGTGTCACGCACTCGAGCGTGCGGCTGCGCGTACTTCCACCAGCGCCGTAGGTCACCGACACGAAGTCGGGTTGCACCACCTGTTTCAGATCGGCCACGGTGCGCAGCAGCGCTTCCACCCCCGCCTGGTTTTTCGGCGGAAAGAATTCGAAGCTGAATACCGGTTCGCGCCGTTCGTAGATATCGCCAATTCGCATCGAGTCTGATCCGATCAATATGCCCGTGCCGGGCAGGGCAGCGACAATCCCTCGCGGAGGTCGGCGTACACTTCGGCGATCGGCCGGTTGCCGTCCACGGTCAGCAGCAGATTCTTTCGCTGGAATAGCTCCAGCAGCGGCGCGGTCTTGTCGTGGAATTCACGCAGCCGCATTCGTAGCGCCTGCGGATTGTCGTCCGTCCGCTTCGTGAATCCGCCGCCCTGTCCCGCCGCCACACGCGCCAGCACTCGCCGGTCCACGATGTCGTCCGGAATATCCAGGTAGATCGCCCGGTCCAGATTCCATCGCTCAAACAGGTATTCCGCTTGCGCCCGCGTTCGGGGGAATCCGTCCAGCACGAATCCGAAATTCCAGTCATGCTGTTCCAGCCGCTGGCTCACCACTTCCTCCACTATCTCGTCCGGAACGAGACGGCCCTCGTTCATGATGCGCGTCACCCGCGCTGCCAGTTTCGTATGGTGCCGCAGGTGCCACCGGAAAATATCCCCTATCGAGATGTGAACGAAGTCGTAGTCTTGGCAGAGCAACTGGGCCTGGGTGCCTTTGCCGGCTCCCTGCGGCCCCACAATAATGTATTTATCCATTCAGAAGTCAGACGTCCCCGGCCCGCGAACCAGCGATGAAGCGGCGACTGTATGAATTCGCATTGTATCCTAGGTTCGAGGTACTCATTCGTTTGTCCCGTATCCTACTCGCCTTCCAGGCATTCTTCGGACTGCTGTTTTCCGGCAAACTCCCCGACGGAGCCATGCTGGCCCTGAATCTCACCCGGCGTCCCGCTACCGCTCCCGGCAAAGCGTCCGCCAAAGCCGAACCTGCCAAGCCCGCGCCTCCCCCGATTGCTCTTCCTGCCGACGGCGCCGTCCAAATCCTTTCCCTTCTCCAGAGCGAAGCCCGGCTGATTGACTTCCTCCAAGAAGACATCTCCGGGTACGCCGACGATCAGATCGGCGCCGCCGTCCGCGACATTCATGCCAACGCCCATGGCGTCTTGGAACGCTACGTCAAGCTGGTTCCGGTTGTGGATGGCGTCGAAGGCGCAGTCACCCAGATCAGTGCCCTCGGGCTCAATCCGAAGAAAGACCCCTCAATGCTGAAGATCGTAGGCAACGTGCCGCCCGACGGAAAAGTCCAGGCCGGCATCCTGAATCATCGCGGCTGGCGCGCCGACAAAGTCGACCTGCCCGCCATCAGCCCCGGGGACCGGTTCACCGTAGTCGCGCCGGCAGAGATTGAGGTCGAATAGTCTCCCCGTGCGCGCATACATCGGAATCGATCTCGGCACAACCAATTCGGCGTTCGCCTATATCCTCGAAGCGGAGGCCGAACAGTCTGATTTCCCGCCCGTTCACACCCTCGACATTCCACAGCCGGTTGCCGAAGGCCGCGTCGAATCCCGGCGCACCCTGCCGTCGTTTCTCTTCCTCGGTAACCCGCCCATCGCCGGCGAGTTTGCCCGCGAGCAAGGCGCTCTAACACCCACCAAGCTGGTTCACTCCGCGAAAAGCTGGCTGTCGAATCCGAATGTGGATCGAACCGCCAAGGTGCTCCCATGGGACGCGCCCGAAGCCGGCCGCGTCTTCTCTCCGGTCGAAGCTTCCGGCCGCTACATCGCGACCATGAAGGAGGCTTGGGAGCGGATCCGCGAAACACGCGGAGCATCGCCCACCGAAGAGCACGAAGTCGTGCTTACCGTTCCCGCGTCGTTTGACGAAGAGGCGCGCGAACTCACCGTCCAGGCGGCGCGCCAGGCCGGCATCGAAAAGCTCACCCTGCTCGAAGAGCCCGCTGCGGCCTTTTATTCCTGGATCGCCAACCATCTCGCGCAGTCCCGCAAGGATCTCTTCGACGGCCAACTTGTCCTGGTTTGCGACGTCGGCGGCGGTACGTCTGACTTTACGCTGATCCGCGTTTCCCGCGATGGCGACAAGATCGACTTCACTCGCACCGCCGTCGGACGCCACCTGCTCCTCGGCGGCGACAATCTCGATCTCACCCTCGCCTGGCTCGCCGAATCGAAACTCAACACCCAACTGAACATTCGCCAGAAGACCGCCCTTCGCCGCCAATGCTCCGCCGCCAAGGAAGCCATGCTCGGCAATGAAGCCGTCGCCAAGGTGCCCATCACCGTGCTCGGTGCCGGACGCTCCCTCATCGGCGGGGCCTTGCGTACCGAGATCCTGCGCGAAGAGGCGCTCGAACTGTCCCTCGACGGTTTCCTCCCCTTCTGCTCGAAAGACGACCGTCCTCAGCGCGAGGAGATGAGCCCCTTCGGGGAACTCGGCCTGCCCTATGAGCCCGACGCCGCCATCACCCGCCACCTCGCTGCGTTTCTCGCCGACGCCGGCGGCGCAATGCCCGATGCCATCCTCTTCAACGGCGGCTTCTTCATCCCAGACATTCTGCGTAACCGCGTGGCTGAGGTGCTCGAAAGCTGGCACGGCAAACGGCCGCTGATTCTCGAGAATCGTGATCTCGATCTGGCCGTGGCAATCGGCGCGGCTTACTACAATTACGTCCGTTCCACCGGCGCTGGACTGATCGTTCGCGGCGGCCTGCCGCGGTCCTACTACATCGAACTCGCCTCCGATGACGCCGCCGTCCGCACCGTTTGTGTCATGCCCCGCGGAACCCAGGAAGGCGATCAACTCGAGATCGATCAATCCGGCCTCGAACTGGTCGCCAACAAGCCGGTGAGCTTTCGCCTCTTGAGCTCCCTCACGCGTCTGGACGACACCATCGGCCAAACTGTCACCTTCGCTCGCCAGGAAATCGCCGAAGGCGCAGTGCATCCCCATGCGCCGCTGCATGCCGTCATCCGCTTCGGCAAGCCCGGCGTGGAGCGCACCGTGCCCGTCAAACTCGGCGCGCGGCTTACTGAGGTCGGCACGCTTGAACTCTGGGCCGATTCCACCCAAACCGATCATCGCTGGCGTCTCCAGTTCGAACTCCGCCGCAAGGCCGGCGCGGCCACCG
>JBGSME010000082.1:0-8197 GCA_041740335.1 Bryobacteraceae bacterium
GCCTTCGGATAAACGAACTCTTCGCCCCATTGGCGGCCAGGATAAAACCATGCGCGGAGCGCTTCCGGTTGGCCGGCCGGCCGTTCTCTGAAGGTCACCACAGTTTTGTCGGTTGCCCGAAGGCGATAGTTCGGAATCGCCAGAATCGTCGCGTAGACGGTCTTTTCGTCCTTGCTGAAGATCTGCACGATGTGGCGGTCCGACTGTGAATCCAGGATTTTGAACACATAGGTGCCAGCGGGCAACACGCCCCACCCGGCGAGGTGAACTCCCGGAATTTCCACCGGACCACTGAAGGTGATGGTGGTTTTCCGGTCCCAGGTGTCCGCGAATGCGCTCGATGTGATCATCGCGGCCAAAGCCGCCAGACCGCACGCCGTGATCGCTGTTTTGAGTATTTTCATTTCGTTCTCTCTTTCGTAGTTCCAGGTTTTTGCTACCGCTCTTCGCCTTCGCCCAGCGGTCCACAAATTCCAGCGGTGATGTCCCGCCCATGTGACAAGTGCAGTTGGGGTACCATCATTGCCAACAGGGTATTCGCCCATACCTGCCCTCACGCATGTGTCATTCCGGGAGCCGCATTTCGCGGAGGTATTGACCGTGAGGGGTCAGATGACCGCAGATGGTCAGTTCCGCCCGGACGCCGGTCCGGCCCTATCCGAGGCGGAAGCTACTCACTCGTCCCCACAATCCAACCGCCTGCAACAACCACACGCAGACGGCCACAACCACCACGGCATTCAAGATCGTCTTGATACTCGAAGCCATGGGGATGTACCGGTTGATGAGGTACAGGCCCACTCCGATCACGATCAACGTTACGACTATATTTAGCAAAGGCATTTTCGTGCTCCTTCTGTTCGGCTGAGTGCAATCCACTGCCCAATGCCGTGGTGTGCCAGACTGATCGTATTTGGTCAGGACTACAATGGACATTCTTCTGGGCGGCTGCTAGCATGGTGGGCGGTTGCCTGCATCGATAGCGGGAAGGTGGAAACAGTTATGTCCTCCACAAAGGCAGAAGTAGCCCGCTGGCTTGCTGAACACGGTCCCAGGGAACTGGAACTCCTCTCCCGCGCCATTGTCTACCATCCTTCCGTACCGGTGCTGATCACCGACAACGAGGGGAACTACCTTGACGCGAGCATAGGCGCCGCTAAGTTACTAGGCCTTCCGAGGGATAAAATCATCGGCCGCCAGATCGACGAATTCGCCGAACCTGGCTTCAAGCCTCGAATCTCAATGCTCTGGCGAGCGTTTCTCAAAGAGGGTGAACAGGAGGGTGTCCTCGTTCTCCTCGATGCGCATGGCGTGCCGCGAGAGGTTGAGTACACCGCAAAGAGCAACGTATTGCCCGTGCGCCACGTGCTCGCCTTGCGCGACAAATCCGCGCAAGGGCCCACGCAAGCGGCCCCCGGCCGCATCCCACGTTGGGTGCAGGACTACGCTCTGTATCTGCTGGATAGTGAAGGTTGCGTCGCAGCCTGGTATTCGGGAGCAGCGCGTATCTACGGCTATCAGTCTGATCAGGTGATTGGTCAGCACGCGTCCTTTCTCTATCCCGCTGAAGAGGCCCTTGCGGCCAGGCTGCGGGAAGAGTTCAAGCGAGCCGCCGCCGAAGGCCACATGGGCACTGAGTCCTGGCACGCAAAAAAGGATGGCTCGCGATTCTGGGCCAATTCCATCTCGATGGCGCTGAAGGACGAAAACGGCGAGTTGCGCGGCTTTGCTCGAGTTGTTCGCGACTTCACCGATCGGCACGAGAGGGACGAGAAGTTGCGGCATGCCAGAACCAGCGGCAGCCCGGTGCGGCCGCAACCAATGATCGCCGGCGTGGTCTCTGGAGAATACGATCGAATTTCCGAAGCAAATGATGCGTTTCTGGAACTGACCGGTTACAGCCGCGATAACCTGGCGGCCGGTGTCCTGCAATGGCCCGACCTCACGCCGCCGGAATTTGCGGCGCTCGACGAGTTGGCCCACGAGGAAGGTCTCCGATTCGGAGCTTGCACGCCCTACGAAACAGAAATGCTCCGCAAGGATGGCGGCCGTGTTCCTGTCCTGGTGACTACGGCGGTATTGAAGATCTCCCCCTTCCGCTGGATATCGTTTGTGCAGGACATACACGAAAGGGACCAGTTCGAGAGCCTCGAAGTGGAAGGTGCCAAGCCCCAACTGGCTTTCGACGAGATCGTCGGAGGCAGCACCGCGCTGCGGCGCGTTCAGCGGCAGGTGGAGGTGGTTGCTCCAACCGACGCGAATGTGTTGATCCTGGGCGAGACCGGAACTGGAAAAGAGCTGGTGGCGCGTGCCATCCATCGGCTCAGCCCGCGCAGGAACTGCCCGTTCATCGTACTGAACTGCGCCGCCATCCCAACCGGCCTTCTCGAGAGCGAACTCTTCGGCTATGAGCGCGGCGCCTTTACCGGCGCCTTGTCGCAGAAAATCGGCCGGTTTGAGATGGCCAACCGCGGGACCCTGTTCCTCGATGAGGTCGGCGACATCCCGTTGGACCTCCAACCCAAGCTTCTCCGCGCATTGCAGGAGAAATCCTTCGAGCGTTTGGGCGGAACCAAGACGATTCCAATTGACGTCCGGCTGCTGGCGGCGACGAACCGCAATCTCAACCAGATGATGGGCGACAAACTCTTCCGCAGCGATCTCTACTACCGGTTGAAGGTGTTCCCTATTACGACGCCGCCCCTACGCGATCGCCCGGAGGATATCCCGGTCCTCGTCCGGCATTTCACGAAAGTCTACGCCGGGAAGATGGGGCGTAAGATCGAGAAAATCCCTTCGGAGACGATGCGTGCGTTGACAAGCTGGACTTGGCCGGGAAATGTCCGGGAGCTGGAGAACTTCATCGAACGTTCGGTAATTCTCTCCAGTGGGGCCACCCTGCGGGCTCCGGTCGCCGAGATTCGGGACGATGGCGAGCACATCACGGATAACAACACGCTTGAGCAGGTGGAGCACGACCATATCGTGCGCGTGCTTCGCGAGAGCGACGGCGTGGTGACCAAGGCCGCCACGCGGCTCGGCCTGCATCGCACAACGCTGAACGCGATGATGCGCAAACTCGGCATCTCGCGCAAAGATTTCTAATCCCCGCATCGCGCCGCCAAACCTGGGATCAAGTGGAAGGCCTGGGGAAAGCATTCGCCGGTTCGGCACGCGCCCACTGGGGCAAACTGACCGACGATGACTGGCAAAGGATTGCCGGCAGGAAGGAACAACTCGCCGGCCGCATCGTGCAACGGTACGGCATCGGCAAGGAAGAAGCGGAGAAGCAGGTCGATCTGTGGGCTGGCGCTCTGATTGACATCGTCGCGTCCCCGAAAGCCAAATAGCACCCGCTCGCCCCAGGCGCCCTAATCGCGTGGTGATATCAAAATTGGCCTTATTTGTGGAGGTTCGCCGTCAGGTAGAGATTCCGGCCGTTCCGGCTCACCAGCAAGAGCGCAGACGAACCTTCCCGCTGCAGCGCCGCTTTAACTTCCGGTGCGGATCCCACCGGCTGGCGGTTCAACTCCAGGATAACGTCGCCTTGAACGATCCCGGCCTCGGCCGCCGGGCCTGTTGGGCTCACCTCTCCAACCACCAGGCCCCGAGTGCCTGCCGGTAGTTTAAGACGTGACGCTATTTCCGGGGTGACGGGTAACACAGAAATCCCCAATTCGCCATCGCCATTGCCCGGTGCCTCGTTTTGGGAATTCACGCTGGCCTGGTCAGACTTGAACTCGTCAAGTTTTGCAGTCAACTTCTGCACCTTCCCATTGCGGAGCACCGTGAAGCTTACCTCGCTACCGACCACGGATCCTGCGATTGAGTTCCGGAACGAATTGCCGCTCTCGACCGGCGTACCATTGAACGCAACGATCGCATCGCCCATCTTGATTCCCGCTCTCTCGGCCGGGCTTCCCGCCGTAACGGAATTCACTAGAACTCCCCGCGCTTCCTTCAATCCCAAACCGGCGGCCAATTCAGTGGTGAGCCGCTGAATGCCTACACCAAGATGGGCGCGGCGGACCTTCCCGGTTGCGGCCAACTGATCCAGCACGTTCTTCGCCATGTTCGATGGGATCGCGAAACCAATTCCGATGTTTCCCCCGGAAGTCGACAGGATCTGCGAATTAATACCGATCAGTTCCCCAGTGGTGTTCACCAGCGCTCCGCCGGAGTTGCCTTGATTGATCGGGGCATCGGTCTGCAGGAAATCTTCGAAGCTGCCATCGCTGAGGCCCGTAGTACGGCCCTTTGCGCTGATGATTCCCATGGTGACTGTCTGCCCAACCCCAAGTGGATTCCCGACAGCAAGGACGATGTCGCCGACGCGCACTAGTTCTGAATTACCCAGTGGTAGAACAGGCAGGTCGCTGGCTTCAACTTTCAGAAGAGCCAAATCGCTGGGAGGGTCTGACCCGACGAGCTTCGCACTCAATATTCGCCCATCGCCGAACTCCACCCGGATCTCCTGGGCACCGTCGACGACGTGATGGTTGGTCAGGCAGTAGCCGTCGGATCTCACTATGACGCCCGACCCAAGCCCACGACGAATGCCGCTCTGCCCGTCTTCGGGCGCTTGTGGATTGCCGCGGCCGAAAAATTCGCGAAAGAGCGGATCCCCGCCGAAAGGATACTGCTGCGCGGCGCGAACGCGGCGCTCAGAGCGAATGGTGACCACGGCGGGCGAGACCCGGCTTACGACGTCAGCGTAAGAGTCCTGCCTCTTGGCAGTGCTCTCACGCGCTGTTATCGTTCCCTGTGGTTCCTTGGAACTGGCGGCGACAACGCCGGAATCGGAAGAACGGCTGCAGCCATTTAGGGAGCAAGCCAGTATCAGGATCGGAATCGAAATCGAAGTGTATTTCATGGTAGTACTCTCACTTGCCTAGTAGGCAAGTGCCGGGCCAAATCAACGGCCAACCCTTGAGGAGGACAAAGGCGGAAGCGCCCCGATCGTATCGTGTTTGGGGCAGACGCTGGACGCCTTTGTCCCCGCGTGGAATCACACTTCTGCCTACAAGACCCGGCGGCCTTGAATCACCCGAATCAGCACGGTGACCAACGCGACAGCCAGCAGGATGTGAATCAAGCCGGACATCGTGTAAGAAGTAACCATCCCCAGCGCCCAGAGGGCGAGCAGGATCACAACAACTGTCCAAATCATTTCCGTTCTCCTTTCTCAAAAACTTCCAGCAGGCCAAGCAATCGCTGCTTAGGCCAAGCGGGCAATTGCGTTCTTTCCCGTTGCGGCGCGTTGTCTCGTTTGTGCTTTGGCCTGGCACGCCGCCACATTTCGAATCCGCCAAAACCCAGCGAGACACCGATGACCCGCAACCAGGCAAATTCGAGACCGGCCGGATAAACGCTGGTGAGTACCAGCACGTAGATCAGCCCCCCGGCGAAGCTGCCGGCAAAGCCACAGGCGAATGCGCGAACTGCAGGTCTCACAAACACCGGTACGGATCTCCTTTTAGCTTCGAGTGATAACCTCGGCCACTTCCTTGACCCGGCTCTTTAAGCCCGCGGCCTGGGCCAGGACGCTTTCTTCCGCGGCCGCAGCCGTCTCCTTCATCCAGTCCTCCCCTTCCTTCACCTTTCGTCCGATGAGGCTGCGTGTCGCCTCGCCACTCGCGGGGGCAAGCAGAAGCGTCAGGACGATGCCGGTTCCCAGACCGGTCAGGAAACAAGGGAGCGCCATGCTCCGAGTGCGGTTCGTTTCAATCATGGTTGTCGTCGATCTCCGGCTTGCATCCAGCAACTGAGAGGCCACCACCGCCGCCGCTGTACGGAAAGGCACTGTAGATCGCAGGCGGAGGACCCGCGGACCGGCGCGCCGACGTTCCACTTCATCCAGGCTTACGATGACCGGATGCGGCCACCTGACCGTCTGTCGTCAGCGAACGGATGCTGAGTGGCCCGCCCACGCACACCCCTCCCTGTCGAATCGCACCATGTCGGCAGTCCACAGCGATTGGCCACCGGCGTGCTTTACTCTTCCCGGCTGCATGCTATGGCCAGCGGATCACCAGCGAATCAGTTGGGAGCCAGCTGTACTAGAGGTAGGCGTAGCTGCTTTTTCTCCGGTGAGGAAGCGATGTGCATAGCCGGAGGAAACAAGGGTGGGGGCGCCCGGAAGGATGTCCCCGCCGAGTTACAAACCAGGAGCCGTCATCTATTCGCTGCCCGCCCACGTAGGAACCCACTCATTCTGACCGCACTTTGTCATTTGACCGCCGGTGGTCACTCAGCCCAAGCCTCAAACTCTACAAACCAACCCGGCAACCTGCCTGCTCCCGTATCGGCTCAACAAAATCGCAAGGTGGTGCTAGCCGTGCACTACCCTCTTCGTCAGTCCAAACCCGAAGGGACGGCCGGGCTGACTAAAGAGGTCAATGAATGAGAATGATACTGGCGGCTACTCTGGCGATGACGCCGCTGCTGGCAAAGGATGCAGAACCGGCAAAGAGGCTGAATGAAGCCGCCGCCGTCTTCTCCGAAATTATGGGTATCCCGGACAAGGGCATTCCGGAAGAATTGTTAGAAAACGCCCATTGCATTGTCATCGTACCCGGACTGAAGACTGCGGCGTTCATCTTCGGCGGCAAGTTCGGCAAGGGCTACCTTTCCTGCCGCCAAAAGAACGGAGCGGGTTGGTCGGCGCCCGGCACGGTCCGCATCGAAGGTGGAAGCGTTGGCTTCCAAATCGGCGGATCGGAAACCGACCTGATCATGCTGGTCATGAATGCGCGCGGAGCGGACAAGCTGCTCGCCAGCAAGTTCACCCTGGGCGCTGAAGGCTCTGTTGCCGCCGGTCCGGTAGGGCGCACGGCGACCGCGCAAACCGACGCGCAGATGCATGCCGAGATTCTCTCCTGGTCGAGATCCCAAGGGCTGTTCGCGGGACTCGCTCTGGAAGGCGCCACGCTGCGTCAGGACCTGGACGATAACGCCACTCTATACGGCAAACCGTTGGAGAACCGGCAAATCGTAACAACCAATGTTCGCGCTCCCAAAGCGGCGGCGAGACTGTTGGCGCTCCTCAACAAACATTCGGCGCGCGAGGGTAAGAGCGCGCCAACCAGTGGCAAAAAATAATCAATCGAGAAAGATACAACATGAAACAATCCAAGTTAATCGGCGCGTGCTTTATAGCATGCGGAATTCTGTCGGCTCAGCAAACGAGCCCTCAAGACGAGAACACGGCCCGCATGGCCGCTGGAGACATGCCTGTCTATCGCGTCAGCGTAACCGAACGGACCGCGAAGGCCATCAACTACCAGCACCGCAGCGGTGCAACCAAGATCGATTTCCGCGGCACCGACCTCATGCCGAAATCCCGCGGTGAGGCCAAGGTCGAGAGCAAGCAAGGCTACATCGAGATCGAAGTGGAATTTGACGATCTGGTGGCCGCCAACAAACAGGGCGCCGAGTATCTTACGTATGTGCTGTGGGCTATCACCCCGGAAGGCCGCACGTCCAACCTCGGAGAGATCCTCTTGAACGGCACCAAGAGCAAGCTCAACGTTACCACTGAACTGCAGGTCTTCGGCCTCGTGGTGACCGCCGAACCCTACTTCTCCGTCACCCGGCCAAGCGACCTGATCGTGATGGAAAACGTCGTCCGCGCCGACACCACGGGGAAAATCGAGGTGATCGACGCCAAATACGAGCTATTGCAGCGCGGCCAATATCAGCGCCTTGCCAACCCATTGGCGCTTAAACTCGACCGCAAAGTGCCGCTGGAACTGTATGAAGCGCGTAACGCGGTTCAAATCGCTCGTTCAGTTGGTGCGGACCGCTTTGCCACTGAGTCCTTCCAGAAGGCTGAAAGGAGTTTGGCCGCGGCGGAAGCCTACCAGGCGCGCAACGCTGGAAAAAAGCCGGTCACGATGACCGCCCGCGAGACGGTGCAAACCGCCGAGGATGCGCGTGCAATCGCGGTGAAACGCCAGGAAGAAGAGGCTCTCGCGGCTGAGCGCCGACAATCGGTTGATCGCGAAGCGCGCGCCGAGAGCGCACGAAATGCCGCGCAAACGGAAGCTGAGCAAGTCAAACGCGACGCCGAAACGGCGCGGATCGCCGCTCAGGCGGAGTCCGAGCGATTGACGCGGGAGAAGGATGCACAAGCAGCGGCCGCCCTGGCTGAGGCTGACCGCGTGAAGCGCGACACAGATTCTCGCCTCGCCGCCGC
>JBGSME010000083.1:0-5974 GCA_041740335.1 Bryobacteraceae bacterium
CCGCGACTTCGACGGGGCGGCAACGGCGCGCAAGACGGGCGGCGAGAAGGTGCGGTTCCTGGTCCACGCCTTTGACCGGAGGACGGGCAAGGAGTTGTGGCGGCACTCGACCGATGCCGACGGCGTCCTACAGCCTGTCCACGTGAAGCACAACCTGGCGAGCCCATCGTGCGTCACTGACGGCGAACGAGTCTACGCGTGGTTCGGCACGGGCCAATTGATCGCGTTGACTCTCGATGGCAAGCTTGCATGGTCGCGCCACCTGGGCCGTGAATTCGGCCCGTTCGATGTTCTGTGGGGGCATGGCAGTTCGGCGGCGCTGTATAAAGATTCGCTGCTGCTGCTTTGCGATCATCCCCCCGGCGCCTATCTACTGTCGGTGGATGCGCGCACGGGCAAGGACCGTTGGCGCAAGGACCGCGGCAAGGATCGCCGATCGTACACCACGCCATTCGTGATTCGCGCCGGCGATCACGATGAGTTGATCATCAATACCAACAACGGCGTTGAAGGCTTGAGCCCGTCGACGGGTGAGCCGCTATGGAAAGCGGGCGACGTTAATCGGGTGCCGGTGCCGTCGCCGGTGTATCACGGCGGGGTGCTGTATGTGAATCGCGGGTATACATCGAGTCCGTTTCTGGCATTGCGGCCGGGCGGCAAGATCGAGTGGGAGATCAAGACGGGCGCGCCTTACGTTTCGTCGTTGCTCTATCACGACGGGCTGCTCTACATGGCAAACGAGCGAGGAGTGGTGAGCGTGGCCGATGCGGCGAATGGCGCCACGATCTGGAAGGACCGGTTCGGGAGCCTTTTCTCGGCGTCGCCGGTGGCGGCCGATGGAAAGATTTATCTCACCAACGAAGAGGGCACCACCTACGTGCTGGGGGCGGGCCGCGAGAAGAAGGTGCTGGCGGAGAATCGGATGGGCGAGCGCACGCTGGCATCGCTCGCCATCGCCGGCGGGCAGATCTTCCTACGGACCGACGAACATCTTTACTGCATCGGGAAGAAATAGATTGATCGTCCCACCAGTTCGAGTGGTATTGATTTCCACGCGGAACCCGCTCAACATCGGCGCGGCGGCGCGGGCGATGAGTAACTTTGGATTTTTCGATCTGGCGCTGGTAAATCCCTACGATGCGGCGTGGCAGGAGGCGCGTTCGGCAGTTGGAGCGGCGGCAGTGCTCGAGAACGCGCGAGTCTACAAGACGGTGGATGAAGCCGTGGCGGGATGCCGTACCATCGTTGGCACGGCTTCGTTGGGACATCGGGAATTGAAGCTGAGCGTGAAGCGATTAGAAGAAGGCGGGCGAATCATTCGCAAAGCGCCCGGCCCGGTGGCGGTGTTGTTCGGATCGGAAAAATACGGTTTATCGAACGACGACCTCAGCCGTTGTGACTGGCTGATGCGGATCCCGACGCGGGCCGAGCATGAGTCCATGAACCTCGGGCAGGCTGTAGCGCTTTGTTTGTACGAGTTGGTGCGCAATGGCCGGCCGGTGACAGTGGAACATAAGCCGAGTTTGGCCACCGCCGCCGAGGTAGAGCAGGTGGCGCAGTATCTGGAGCATCTGCTGGACGAGTCCGGCTATTCGCACAAACGCACGGCTGCGTCAGCGGACCGGAAGCTTCGACGGCTGCTGCGGCGGATGCGGCTGTCGAGCAAGGACGCCGTGATTTGGATGGGGATGTTGCGGCAGATCACGTGGAAGGTGGGCACGAGCGGTACAATGCCAGACGAGAAGGAGTTGAACTCATGAAGTTGTTTCGGATTTTCGCGATGAGCGGATTCACGCTTCTGTTAGGTATCGCGTTTCAGAACACCACCGTACGATCACAATCCAAGGGAGGCGGCCCGGCGCGGTTCGCGGAAATGTCGGAACAGGCTGAGCGGAAGGGCTTGGCCGAGGAGTACGTTGGCTATCGCACAAGCGCGGGCCGCGAAGAGAACCTCTTCAAGATCCGGTCCACTGGGGTATCGACCAAGCCGGTGCGCGTTGCCGTGGAGGCGTTCCTGGAGAAGTTGACTCCGGCGCAGCGGGCCAAGACAACGTTCCCGGTGGAGGATCCGGAGTGGCGCAAGTGGATGAACCAGCATTTTTACATCCGGCAGGGAGTGAGCTTTCTGGAGATGAACGACGCGCAGAGGGAAGCCGCGTTCGGACTCTTGCGAGCGTCGTTGAGCGCCCGCGGCCTCAAGCTGACGCGCGACATCATGAAGCTGAACGAGACGCTGGGAGAGTTGAACAATAACAATTTCGAGGAATACGGCGAGTGGCGGTACAACATCACGGTGATGGGCAAGCCGTCGGCCACGGAACCATGGGGCTGGCAGCTCGACGGGCATCACGCGATCATCAACTATTTCGTGCTGGGCGATCAGGTTGTGATGACGCCGCTGTTTGTGGGCTCCGAACCGGTAATCGCCGAGTCCGGCAAGTACAAGGGCATCTCGATTCTGCAGGGCGAGCAGCAAGCCGGGCTGGACTTTGTGAACAGCCTCTCCACCGCGCAGAAGGACAAAGCGGTGATCAGAGTTTCCAAGACGGGCAACGACAACGTCGGAGAGGCTTTCAAGGACAACGTGGTGCTCGACTACGCGGGCGTGCGTGGCAAGGACCTCACGCCGGCTCAGCGCGCCGCTTTGCTCGCATTGATTGGCGAGTATGTGGCGAACATGGACGAGGGCCATGGGCGCGTGAAGATGGAGGAGGTGCGCGCTCGGGCCGATGATACCTGGTTTGCGTGGATCGGCGGCACGGGTCCGGATTCGGTGTTCTACTATCGCATCCACAGCCCGGTGATCCTGATCGAGTTCGACCATCAGAACCCGGCGGGATTGCGGCGCTTATTCCCGGAGCGGCGACCGATCCGGGAGCATGTGCATGTGGTGGTGCGGACGCCGAATGGCAACGACTACGGGAAGGATCTGTTGCGGCAGCATTACGCGAAGCATAAGCACGGGGACTGAATTGGGCTAACGGCAAAGTTTTAGAAGCCCGGTCCGGAACGTCTGGAAGCTCGGAGACTGGTTCCGCCCGGGTTCGACATGTGGCCCAATGCGAGAAGCCCACTCGTGCTTAGCCTGTCCGATGAGAGGATACCCGCGGGCTCGTAGCGCCTTGGATCCGCCCGGATAGACGGCGTCGGCGAGGCGCTGCCAGGTGCCGCAGATCGAGTCCTGCCGGTAGGAGTCGAGGCTGCTGATCTTGGCTTTTGGGTATGCGGCACGTATCGCCGCTGGGTCACCGAGCAGCCAAGCTTCCATCTCTTCGATCGCAATTCTGAATAGTGCTTTCGGAGGCTTGGAGCAGTTGTCCAGGACGTTTGTCAGTTCCTGTTTGAAGGCAGCGCAGTTTTTGTCGTCAAGGTCCACCACTACAACCACGGCGGCAAGTGCCGAGTCGAGCGAGCGCCCATACCCTGCCAGAACCTGGGGAAGTCTATCGAGGAGGATGCGCTTGCGAGCCTCCGTCGAGCTCTTGAGATTAGGCGGGATCCTCCCGATGCCTTTGTATGCGTGGGTTTCCCAGCTGTGATCCTGGCCCAGAATCTTCGGAAGGACGTAATCGAGGAGCACTCGTCCAGATGCATCCTCCACGAGAACCTCGAAATGCATCACTTGACCTTAGAATCGAGATAGTCGCTATACCAGAGGCCGCCAAGCGGCAACCCTTGTTCCACCATGCTCAGCACGACAGGGTCGTCGCTAGCTCTGCGGATGGTCGAAAAGCCGTCCTTACCCTTCTCGAGCACCCATGTTTCGTCAGGCGCCAGTGCGTCGACGAAATAGGGCTGGTGTGTTGTGACAAAGATCTGGGGGGCGGCCTGTCGGCCCGTCGCATGTGCCCGGAACTCGACCGCCAGCGTTTCCAACAGTTTATGATAAAGCCCATTCTCCGGTTCTTCAATGCAGAGGAACGGCGGCGGATCGGGATCTTCGAGCAAAAGCATGTACGCGAACATCTTCAGCGTGCCGTCCGACATCTGCTGCGCGAAGAACGGATCCTCGAAACCCCGGTCATTGAACCGAAGCAACAGTCGACCATCGTCGGTCTTCTTCGTGTCGATCCTCTGCACCCCTGGGATCTTTTTCGCGATGCTCTTCAAAATCAGCAAGAATGAGTCCGCGTGCTCGCGTTCCATGAACTGAACGACATTTCCCAAGTTGTCCCCATGTACGTTCAGATGTTTCTGTGGACCCGCCATGGGCAGGCTGCGCGCCGCATCAGGCGTGAAGTAGCTCAGGTACCAGTTTTCGAGAAAGTGGCGAAATTGGGCGATTCGCGGGTGGCTGCGCAAACTTCCCAGAGTAGCGATACCCAGCCTTCTCTGGTCCGTGAGTTGGATCCGAGACCGGCCAGACTCCTCGCCCTCGAAATTCTCGTCTCCGTCCCACACCTCACCCACGCCGTTCGCCAACTTGAGAAAGGACAAAGGCCACCCCTGACGCTGTCCCTTCCGCCGTTGCCGGAGCCGCTCCTCGGAAACGAACGGACGCCCCTTGTCATCCAGGTCCACCGACAGCTCGTACGTAATCGGGCGGTCCCCAGGAGCCTCACGATAATAGACTTCAAACCGGATCGGTCCATTTGTTCCCGCCGATACCAGCCGGTCAAATCCGCCCCGTTGCTGACGGTCGCAAGCTTCCTCAACGCCGACGGCCAGGCAATCGGAAAGGAATCCGAACGTATCAAATAGCGTGCTCTTGCCGACTCCGTTTTTCCCGATCACCGCGACCAGGGGAGTGAGTGGTTTGACCTTCTGTTGGTTCCAGAGGCGCCCCAGAGTGATATCCTTCAGTGCTTTGTAGTTCTGAACTCGGAAGCCCTCGATCAGAGCCATAGCCCTACAGCCCCCCCTGCAGATACGCGATCACATCGGCGAGCCCCTGCTTGCCGATCGTCTTCTCGATCTCCTCGGGCATGAGGGAAATGTTCGAGGAGCGGATTTCGGCGATTTGGGCGCGCGGTATGGTGACGTCCTGTTCGGAGCCTCCGCGGAGGGTGATCGCACCGGCGGTTTCCGAAGCGAGCACGCCGTCGAACATGCGGCCGTCCTTGGTTGTCACCAGATAGTTGACGAATCGCGGCTCGATAGACGCGCTGGGATCGAGGACCGCGGTGAGCAGTTCCTCCTTGGTCTTCATGTTGATGCCGGCGAGGTCCGGCCCGACGCGCGAACCTTCGCGGCGCGGGAGGTGGCACTTGGCGCAGGCATCCTCAAAAACCTGCTTGCCGCGGTCGACGCTGCCTTGGAGTGACAAGACGTCTTTGTGGGCGGCGACGACGGCGGCCCGATCGCCGGCTGCTCCGACGATCTTGCGGACGCGGGCGGCGAGAGCGGCGTCCCGCACTTCGAGAAGCCGGTTGCGGGCGCCGATCTCGAGAGCATTCACCGGGATGTCACCTTTCTCGATGGCGTCGAGGAGGAGCGGAATACGGTCCATGCGTGCGAGCAGCGCGCCGATGGCCTTCGGGCGCGTGTCAGGAGCGTAGGTCTTCCAGTGGCTGAGCAGCGCCGGAGCGACGCCGGCGTTTTCAAACGACGACAACGCCAGCACCGCTGCCGATTGGATCTCGGCGGGCGGATTGGTGGACAGGAGTTTGGCGGCCGCATCTCTGGCACGAGCGAAATCCGCGCCGCGGAGGGCAAGCACCGCCAGGCGGCGTTTCGCAACGGGCGTCTGATCGGAGAGGGCATCTTTGACGGCACGGTAAACCAGGGTGCGCATTTCGAAATGGCTGGCGACGTTCCAGGCCGGTTCCAGTCCATCGTTCAAGTAACGAGCAAGGGCAGGCTCTACACCGGGTGCACGGAGATTGCGTGCGCCAGCGAGTTCAAGTCCGCGAGCGAGGCCGGCCAGCCCAGCGCCGGCGCCGGCGGTTGGCGCCAACGATTGAATAAAGGTCTGGATTTCGGCGGGTTGCTGGCGCGTGCCCACCAGCGACCCAACCGCACTCAGGAATTCGTC
>JBGSME010000084.1:0-2357 GCA_041740335.1 Bryobacteraceae bacterium
ATCTTCATCCGCCCGCCGCGGCCAAACCCTTGCTGACGCCGCCACAACTCGCGGTTGATCTTGTCGACCGAAATATTAATCCCTGCCGGGACGCCCGTCAACGTCGCCACCAGACACTGGCCGTGCGATTCCCCTGCCGTCTCAAAGCGAAACATGTGTTTGAAACTTCAGGATACCGAATTGCGCCTTTCTTTGGAAAGAGTGAATGTCAATCGATCCGGACCAGCGCCCGCTGTACCTCTCCGGTCACTTCGGCTTTCCCATCGCCAACGTACATATTCACCTCACTCCGGATCCCGAACCGATCGAGGTAGATCCCCGGCTCAATCGAGAAGCACGTCCGAGGAATCAGACGGCGCTCATCGTGCGTTTCGAGATTATCCATGTTTGCGCCGGTGCCATGCACGTCCCGCCCGATCGAATGCCCCGGGCGATGGACGAACCACTCTCCATATCCCGCCGCCGCGATGAATCCTCGCGCGGCATCGTCCACCTCGTAGCCAGCCATCGATTTGCCTGCCGCCGCGCCCGCCTCCACGAACGAAATGGCCGCGTCGCGAGCTCCAGCCACGATCCCGAATATCTTTTCAACCTCCGCCGGTGCCACTCCGGTGAAGCCCGTCCAGGTAACGTCGTAGTAGACCGCTTCGGGCTCACGCGCGAGCTTCGCCCACAAATCGATCAACACAACGTCACCCCGGCCGATTGGACTGTGTATCTCCGCGGTGGGCTCATAGTGCGGATTCGCGGCATTTTGGTTCACCCCGACAATCGGCCCATGGTCGGTAATCATCCCCTCCTTCTCGAACCCATCCAGAATAAAGCCCTTGATAGCGAACTCTGTCACCACTTCGCCGCGGCCCAGCCGAGCCCCAATCTCGCCGAACGCGGCGCGACGGACTCCATCGACGCGCCGCCCCGCCTCCCGATGGGTCTCCAATTGACGCGCACTCCAGCGGGCTTCGAACAGTTGGATCAAGTCGGCCGAACTGGCCACCTCCACACCCAGTCCACGAATCAACTCCACCGTCCCGGCATCCACCATCGACACGTACGGTACCGCATTGTTCGGCGAATACTGCATCGCGACGCGGCGGCATCCGCCGAGCATTTGCGTAAGGCCCTCCAATTGGGTCTGCCAGCTCGAATACATCGCCCGCGAACCAGGCACGGCATCCAACATATTTGGCTCAATCCGATGTACCAACGCCCGCGGCTCCCCGGCCGCCGGGATCAAATAATACCAGCGCCGCGTGGGAATTCGCGCCGCCGAAAACCCCAGGATCCGGTATGCCAACGGATCCCGCTCGTGATGATCGTAGAACAGCCATCCGTCCAGCCCGGCTTCTTTCAACGCTTCCTGAATTTCATTCACTTGCATGCGATTCCTCGAAAAACGGATTTACTTTCTCCGGTGGCGGCGGCGCCGTCGCCAAACTCACACCCACCAGCGCGAGCACGGATGCCGCCAGTGCCGGATACACCGCGTCCAACCAATGCCCTGACAATTGCCACCCCACCGTTACCACCGTCCCCAATGCAATTGAGGCGATCGCTCCCGCCGTGTTCGCCCGCTTCCAGAAGAACACCGCCAGCACCACCGGCGTTACCGCCGCCCCATACACCGTATACGCGTATAGAGCCGCTTTCAAAATGGAGTCGAGGTATGCCGCCTGCACCAGTGCGAATGCGCCCAATCCAACAATCACCAGCCGCGACACCACCAGCGTCCGTTTCTCGCCCGCAGCCGGATTGAGAAATCGCAGGTACACGTCGTGAATCAGGTTCGTTGCCGGCGAAAACAAATAGTTGTTGGCCGTCGAAATCACCTTCGCGAATACTCCGCCCAGCAGGATTGCGCCAACCAACGGTGGCAATCCCAGCCGCGCTGTGACCGGCAGGATCTCCCGCGGATTGTCAATTCTGAACTTGCTCGATCCAACCACCGCCACAGTGATCAACAACGTCTCGAGCACCAGAGTGCCCACGATCCATCCCACCACCGCCAGATTCGCATCCCGCTCGGACCGTGCCGAAAAAAACTTTTGATACATCCCCTGATTGCCCACCAGTAACAGCGCCGTCGGCAGTAGGAGTCCCCAAGCCTGAAACGCCGTCAGTGGCCCGAACAGGGTGAAATGATCCGCAGGCAACGCAGCCTTCACATGCTGCCATCCGCCTACGTCACTCAGCAATAGCGGTAGCGATACCATCACCACCAACGTCACCATCGCCCCGATCAACAGATCCATGTAGGCCACCGATGCCATTCCCGCCGCTGCGGTGAACGTGATCACGAAGCCGGCGATGATGTACATTCCGGTCGTCCGATCCAGGTCCGGAAAAATCAGGTGTAA
>JBGSME010000085.1:0-3514 GCA_041740335.1 Bryobacteraceae bacterium
GCCGATCACCGCGCGAGCCAACGGCGCCGCAGGGTCGCCAGCGCTGAGTGCGGCCGGGAGCAAGGCGATGAGAGCGGCCCCGGCGGTCATCAGAATCGGCCGAAGTCGCGTCCGGCAAGATTCCACAACAGCGTCTCGCGGCGCGATTCCGTTCGCGCGTAGACGATTGGCGAATTCGACAAGGAGCGTGCTGTTCGACTGCGCGATACCGATCATGAAGATCGTGCCCATAAACGACTGAATATTAAGCGTTGTCCCCGATCCCCACAGCATCCAGAGCACGCCGACAAGACCTAATGGCACTGCAAGCATCACGATCAGAGGGTCGACGAAACTGCGGAAAAGAGGCACCATAACGAAGTAGATCAGGACCACCGCAAGCAGGAAACCAAACACAAGGCCCTGGAAGGACTCGCGCATAGAAGCCACCTCGCCGCGGATTCGCACGAAGTACCCGCTGGGCCACTTCTCGCCAGCGAGCCGGCTCTCTATCTCCGCACTCACTGAGCCAACGTCCCGTCCTTCAAGGTCTGCGTAGACGTCGATCACGCGCGTTATGTTGTGGTGGCTCACTTCGGCCGGCACTGAGGTCCGGCGGACCGAGGCAATATTCCGAAGCAGGACGGGACGGGTGCCGTTCAGGTTTTCAGTCTTTGGAGCTGTACGGAACAGCTTCTCGGAGGCCGCGCCGGCGTGAGCTTGCGCCAGCCCGGTAATCGGCACATCGAGAAGAGTATCGAGCGACCGGATCTCCTCCTCGCGGTACTGAGCGCCGACGAAATAGTGGTTCCCGTTCCGCTCGTCGATCCAGAAAGCGGGGTTAAAGTTGATACTGGAGTTGAGGGCGGTCACGATGTTTTTGACGGAGTCGATCGCGGTTACGCCCAATAGTCCCGCTTTCGTCCTGTCGATATCGAGCGAGAGCTGCGGATAGTCGAGGCGTTGATGAACGCGCACGTCCGTCAATCCTGGAACATCGCGAATGGTATCGACAACCCGCCTGGCAATCCCTTGAGCGATGTCAAGCTGATTGCCCTCAACCTGGATGTTGATCGGCGTGGGGAGGCCCAAGGTAATCGCGGATCGAACCAGCCCGCCCGTCTCAAACGAGAATTCGAGGAATGGAAAATCCTTTCGTAAGCGCTCACGCAAGCGCCGGACGTATTCCAGGGTGGGTGTTGAATGGGCTTCGCCAAGCTGGACCATCAGATAAGAGTCCATAGGGCCGGCATTCGGCGTATAGGCCGCCGGCCAGTCGTAGAGGACCCCGGTATTTGAAATCAGCATCTGCAGCTCCGACGCGGGGATAGTCTCCCGGATCACCCGCTCGACGTCCGTTACGTGGACCTCCGTCCGCTCGATTCGGGTCCCGGAGGGCGCTCGCATCTGGACGCTGAATTGGCCTGAGTCTACCTGGGGGAATAATTCAGTGCCTATGAGGGGGTAGAGGGCAGAGGATCCTGTAACTGCGATCAGAGTGACTGCTAGAACAGTCCATTTGTGGTCCAGTGCCCGTTCGAGGCCACGCACGTAGGCACTTTGGAAACGGTTGTACATCCTTTCGAACCACTTGAGTCCGCTCTCGCCTTCGGTGTGCTTGAGGAAGCGGGCGCAGTAAGCAGGGACGACGGTGAGCGCGACGACGTAAGATGCAACCATGGCGAAGGTGACACTCAAAGCGAGAGGAGTGAAAAGAAATTCCCCGATTCCGCTGAGAAACATCACGGGGGCAAAAACCACAACGGTAACCACGGTCGCCACCAGAATCGGCATTCGTACCTCTTCCGCGGCGTCCTGAGCGGCTTCGGCTGGCGCCTTGCCCATCGCGAGATGCCGGTGGGTGTTTTCCAGAACAACGATCGAGTCATCTACCAGGCGGCCGACGGCAAGCGCCAGTCCTCCGAGCGTCATTAGGTTCAGGCTATTGTTCGTAAAATAGAGGCCGATCGCCGCAGCCAGCATGGACAAAGGGATCGATAACAGAATCGCCGCCGTGGAGCGAATGCTGCCGATGAAGACCAGGATCATGAAGCCTGCCAGCAACGTGCCCAGAATAACCTCGTTGCGTAGACTTTGGATCGCCTTCCGCACGTAAATGGATTGATCGAAGACAACGTCAAGATTGACGCCCAAAGGAAGCCTGGTCAGAATCTCGGCGATGGCAGACTTCACGCCCTCCACGACTCCGATCGTGTTCGCACCCGGCTGGCGGTAGATCGGGATGTAGACCTGACGCTTTCCGTTAACGTGCACGACGTTCGTCTGGATTTGGTGTGTGTCCTCAACTTTGCCGATGTCGCGGATGAGAACCGGCGCTCCACGTTCGTCGATCTTCACGGGAAAGTTGTTCATGTCGGAGACATGCGGCACCATGCCGTTGGCATTGATCTGGTAATCAAATTCGCCGATCTTGGCGTTGCCGGTCGGAATCATCGTGTTGTACGACTGCAGGGCCTGTACAACGTCCATGGGTGAGAGCCGGCGGCTCTCAAGCCGGTCGCGGTCAACGTAGGCCAGAATTCGGCGGATGCGACCGCCGTAAACGGCAGGCGCGATCACGCCGGAGATGCCCTGCAACCGATTTCGCAGGTCGAAGTACGCGACGTCGTAGAGCCGGGTTTCGTCGAACGTCGGACTGCTGACGCTCAGAAGAGCCAATGGTAGGGTTGCCGTCGGATCGAAGGGCATCACCATCGGCGGGATGGTACCGGGAGGCAAATAATAAAGGTCAGAAATCGCCAGAGAGGATACTTGCGACATCGCCGTGTTCGGATCTATGTCGGGCCGGAAGTAGTTGCGCACCACGCTAACTCCGGTCATCGAGCGCGATTCCTGACGTGCAACGCCGTTGGCTTGGCCGGTCCAACGCTCCAGTCGAGTTGTTATGTCCTTCTCCATGACTTCCGCTGGCATCCCCGGATAGAGGGTTAGGATTTGCACAGCCGGTGTCTTAAAGGTGGGAAGAATGTCGGTCGGGATGCGACTGAGAGCGACGCCACCCAGCAGTATGATCGTCATCGCTCCAATGACCACCGCGTACGGATTCTTTAGGGATTGTCTGACCAATGATTGATTCTTCCTGTTCCTTCTAAAAGCCGGCAGATTTGATTCGTGCCATCGAGGCCATTTGCAATAAGTCGGTTTCGCGGAGGTCGGACACCAGGACAAAGACGACGCCGCGCTGCTCGAAAGCAGCCAGCGCGTATCCTTTGTAGGACATCCGCCACAAGGACGCGCCGTCAATGACGGCACGGTCCAATCCGGCCAACGACACATCCTTGGCGTTCAACTGGAACATCGACACTGGCCGGTCGTTCTTTCGATAAAAGACCAACGCCGCCTTACGCTCTCGAAGGAAGCACAGCCGGGCACCAAGCAGGTTCGTCGCTTCAATCGCCGGCACCCTGACTCCAAAGTCCGTCTTTTCGCGAAACCATGTTTCGATTTGCGAGGGATCGTTCGACAGAAGCTGCGACTCTGCAGTCAAATATTTCGCATGGTCCTCGCAAACAGA
>JBGSME010000086.1:0-5414 GCA_041740335.1 Bryobacteraceae bacterium
CAGGCTCTGGCCGTCCAACCCCGGCGGCGGCGCCACGCCGGTCAAATCCGCCAGCGTCGGATACAGATCGATCAACCCCACCGGACGCTCGCATCGCGACCCCGGCGCAGTCACCCCCGGCGCGCTGATCATGAACGGAACATGCGTCGCCCGCTGCCACAGCGCTTGCTTGTGCCAGTGCCACTTCTCGCCCAGGTGATACCCGTGGTCTGACCATAACGCCACGATCGTGTTCTCCCGTGCCTCGCTCGCGTCCAGCGCATCCAGCATCCGCCCGATCATCGCGTCGGAGAAGCTGATGCAGGCCAGATACGCCTGCACGGCGCGTTTCCAGTTGCCCGTGCTCACCATCAGGTCATGCCGTGAGAATTCGTTCAACGCGTATTGCCGGGCTACCGGCGGTAGGTCCGCCAAGTCGTCCTCTTTTACTTGCGGCACGATGATCGATTCTTCCGGATAGAGGTCGAAATACTTCTTCGGCACGAACCAGGGGATGTGCGGGCGAAACATGCCCGCTGCCAGAAAGAACGGCTTGTCCTGCTTGCGCTTCAACACGCTCGCCGCCCATGACGAGACTTTGTAATCCGGCATCTCCTCTTCCACCGCGTCAACGGGAGACCAGTCGAAATTCCGCCACGACACCGACGGCATCGGCGTCACCGGCCGCGCCGGTTCCGGATCCGGCGGAAAGCTGTACCCGTCGTGCCAGCCGTTCTCGCGGGCCCCAGGGTTCCAGAAGAAATACTCGTCCCAGGACCGTGGATCGTTAAAGCCCCGCCCATGATGAAACAGCTTCCCCGCGCCCATCGTCCGATACCCGTTCGCGCGCAGATGCTGCGGCAGCGTAACCACGTCCGGCATCGCCGTCCGCCAAACCTGATCGTTCCCATAGATACCGGATGTCGACGGCCGCCGTCCGGTCATCAAAGCCGCCCTCGACGGATTGCAGATCGGCGCCGCCGTGTGCGCATCCGTGAACAGTACGCCGCGCGCCGCCAGCCGATCCATGTTCGGCGTCTTTACCTGCGGATGCCCGCCCAGCGCGCCTACCCAATCGTTCCAATCGTCCACCGCAATCATCAGGACATTCGGAGCGCGGTTGCGCTGCCCCCGCAGAATCGCCGGCGCCGCGCAGGCAAGAAGGCTTCGTCGCGTCATCATTCCAGCAACTATATCCAAACCCACCCCGAATCGGATTATGATGGCCTGTAGCCTCCATGCCAGAAGCCTCGATGATCGATCTCCGTTCCGATACAGTTACCAAGCCCACACGCGCCATGCGCGATGCGATGGCCAACGCCGACGTCGGCGACGATGTCTACCAGGAAGACCCTACCGTCAACCGCCTGGAACAGCGCGCCGCCGAAATCTTCGGCAAACAAGCCGCACTCTTCGTTCCATCGGGCTCGATGGGCAACACCATCGCCATCAAGGTCCACACATCCCACGGACAGGAAGTGATCTGCGAGGCCCGCTCCCACGTTCTCAACTACGAACTCGCCATGATGGGCTGGTTCGCCGGATGCCTCGCGCGCCCCGCCTCCGCTCCCGACGGCATCCTCACGTGGCGTGCCATCGAACCAGAGATTCGAACCCTGAGCCCTCACTGGTCCCCCACCGGACTCATCGAAATCGAGAACACCCACAACATGGCCGGCGGCGCAGTCACCCCGCTCGAAACCGTCAACGAAATCTGCGACCAAGCCCATGTTCGCGGCTTGCCGGTCCACATGGATGGCGCGCGGGTCTTCAACGCCGCAACCGCACTCGGTATCTCCGTCGCCGCGCTCACCGCGAAAGTCGACACCGTCATGTTCTGCCTCTCCAAAGGGCTCGGCGCGCCGGTCGGCTCCATGCTCGCCGGACCTCGCGATCTCATCGATCAAGGCCGCCTCTACCGGAAACGCCTCGGCGGCGGTATGCGCCAGGCCGGTATCCTCGCCGCAGCCGGTCTCATTGCGCTTGAACAGATGCCGGCGCGGCTCCACGAAGATCATTCGAACGCGCGCCTTCTTGCCGATGGCCTCGCCCGCATCCCCGGCATCGCCATCGATCCGGACTCGGTCCGCACCAACATCGTCATCTTCGACGTCGCCGGCGCCGGCCTCACCGCTTCGGCTTTCAGCGCGGCGCTCAAGGAACGCGGCGTTCTCGCCAACGCCGTCTCTCCCACGCGCATGCGCTTCGTCACTCACTATGACGTTTCCACCGCCGGGTGCCAAACCGCGGTGGAAGCGGCCACTGAGATCACGGCGGCCGCTGTTCGATGAGTCCACAATTCGCTGAGACAGGCATGCGGCAGCGCATCGCCCGCTTTGCTATCCTCATCGCGCTCTACTTCGCCGTGGTTTACCTGTTTCCGCGGCCCGCCAGCGTCACGCCGGAATCATGGCGTCTGGTCGGCATCTTCCTCGCCACCGTTCTCGGGCTCATTCTTCAACCCATGCCGGGCGGCGCGCTGGTTCTTCTCGCCGTTGTCCTCTCATCCGTGCTTGGCGGACTCACCATCGCCAGCGCCCTCGGCGGCTTTGCCGACCCCACCGTCTGGCTCGTCATGGCCGCGTTCTTCATCTCGCGCGCCCTCATCAATACCGGCCTCGCGCGCCGCATCGCGCTCTTCTTCGTTCGCATCTTTGGCCGAAGCTCGCTCGGCATCTGCTATGGGCTCTCGCTCTCCGACATGGTTCTCGCCACCATCATCCCCTCAAACGGCGCGCGGTCCGGCGGCGTCATCCTTCCCATCGTGCGCTCCATTGCCGAACTCTACGGATCCACGCCCGGGCCGAAAGCCGCGCTCCTCGGATCGTTCCTCTTTCTCTCCGTCTATCAAGGCATCTGCGTCACCGCATCGATGTTCTTCACCGGACAGGCGAGCAATCCTCTCGCCGCGCAAATCGCCGCGCAGGCCGGCTTCCCGATTACATGGTCCAGTTGGTTCCTTGCTGGAATCGTCCCCGGGCTGGTCTGTCTCGCGATCGGACCTTGGGTCATCCTCCGCCTTCACCCGCCGGAGATTCGCAACACGCCGGAAGCCGCCCAGTTCGCCCGGGAGCAACTCGCTTCCATGGGGCCTCTCAGCGTCAATGAGAGAATCCTCGCCGTTGTCTTCGCCGCCGTCTGCGGCATGTGGGTCACATCCGGCATTCATGGCGTCGACATTACCGTCACCGCGTTGCTCGGCTCATGCGCCCTGCTGATCGCCGGTGTGCTCACCTGGGAAGACGTGAAGAGCGAGCGCGCCGCCTGGGACATCTTCGTCTGGTACGGCGGACTCGTCCGCCTCGGCAAAGCCCTCAACGAAACCGGCGCGCCCAAAGCGTTCGCCAACGCCGTTGCCGCGGCGTTCGAAGGCACCGGATGGGTAGTGCTGTTCGTGATCGCACTGCTGGTCTACTTTTACGCCCACTACGGTTTCGCCAGCATCACCGCTCATATCCTCGCCATGTACCCGCCTTTCCTGGCGGTGCTGGTGGCCAAGGGCGCTCCCATCGGGCTGGTCGCCTTTGCCTTCGCCTGCTTCTCCAACCTCTCCGCCGGGCTCACCAATTACGGCACTACCCCCTCGCCGATGTTTTTCGCTCATGACTATGTGTCGATGAAAAGCTGGTGGAAGGTCGGGTTCATCATCTCGCTTGTCAACATCACCGTCTACGCCACGGTTGGCTTCGCGTGGTGGAGAGTGCTCGGATACTGGTAACCTGTCAGTCGGGGTAACCCAATGGCCCAATCCGTCCGCTCGAACTCGCCCATTCTGTCGCTGGTCTCGCTCGCCGCCACCGCGATCGCTCTCGCCGGGCTTCTCACGCTCGGCTCGCCGCGCAACATCCAGGAATCCGGCAGCCTCGCCAGCTTGATGGTTTACGTCTTCGGCGGCGCGATGGCCGTGCTCACCGGGATCGGATCCATCATCCGGCACGAAGGGAAATGGAGTTGGGCCGCGCTCTCCGCCATTCCCGTGATCCTCATCGTCGCCTGGGTCAATACCCACTAGATGCCTGCCGTCCCTACAAAGCGTATTGCCTTCTTCGCCCTCTTTGCGGCGATCAATGTCCTCGCATGGCTCGCTCTCCGCCGTCACGCCGATGTTGAGGCGCCGTCGATTTCCTATTCGCGCTTTCTGAATGAGGTGGAAGCCGGTCAGGTGGCGCGTGTCGTCATCACCCGCCAGACGCATGTCGAGGGCCACTATCTCGACAATCGCGGCCGCTTCCGCACGCGTGTTCCCTCCAACGATCCGGATCTCTACTGGACGCTTCGTGAGAACGGCGTCGACATGGAAATCGACGAGAGCGCCGGAACGGTCCAGGTGTTGGCCTTCCTGTTACCCACCACGATTCTGATCGCTGTTCTGGCCCGCCGCCGCCGGGCCAGGGTTGCGGCCGTCACACCGGAAGCGGAACCCGCCGCGCTTCAATCCTTGTAAGGGTCGAACTCGCCGGCGCCCGCCATCGCTACGCCGATCGGCTTCAGCGTGTGCAGCACGCGAATGGTGCCCTCGTGCGCAGCCAGCACATCGGGAAGGCGCTTGTAGCAGTGCGGCGACTCATCGAGCCCCGCGCCGCGTAACTCCACTCCTTCGCGTTGTACCCACGCCTGCATCATTTCCGGCGTGACACGCGCGCCGCGGATGACGTTGCCTTGCTTGTCTTTCTTGCCCTTCGCCTCGATACGCCCCATCACCCGGCCCGCGCCATGGACCGTCGAGTAGAGCGACTGCCGGCCGAGCGGGTTCTCGACGCCTTCGACGATCACCGAAACGTCACCCATGGAGCCGCCTACGAATCCCTTCTGCCCCGGAAACGCCGGCGTCGCGCCTTTCCGAACCACCCACAATTCATCCTTGCCATGCTTCTCACGCCACGCGAAGTTGTGATGATTGTGCACGGAATCGACGATGCGCGCACCGAGCAACTCCGCCACGCGATCGCACACCCAGTCGCGCCCCGCGTACGCATAGCGGCCCGCCAGGCGCATGCACTCGAGATAGTCCTCGCCCATCGATGTCTTCGCCTTGATCACGCAAGGGTCCACGTCCATGCCGTCTTTCGCGCCGGCAGCTTTCAGGAAATGCGTTGCCGTCTTGTGGCCCAACCCGCGGCTGCCGAAATGGACGCCGATCCAGATACGATCGCCGGCTTCACGCTCTTCCACGAACAGGTCCACGAAGTGATTTCCCGATCCCACCGTGCCCAACTGCTCCCGCGCCATCTGCTTCAGCGGAGCCACTGCCGCGATCTTCCAGGCCGGATCGTCGAACAACTCGTGATCCACCTGCTCTTTGTTCTTGCGTCCCACGCCGAAGCTGATCACATCCCAGACATCGTCCATGATGCGCGCGATGCTTCGCCGGACGCCGGCCGCGTCAGCGTCGGTGAGCACCGCCTTGTTGCCGCATGCAATGTCGAAGCCCACGC
>JBGSME010000087.1:0-4039 GCA_041740335.1 Bryobacteraceae bacterium
CGGCGTCACCGCCGGGCTCGACGACTCCGGCTTCCTTTTGCTGCGCCGCGACAGCGGCCAACTCACGCGCGTGCTCGCCGGAGGCGTGCGTCCGCTCTAGGCAGGTTTAGAAATGCTCCTCGCAATCGACGTCGGCAACTCCAACATCACGATCGGCATTTTTCAAGAGGAGAAGCTCACTCATCAATGGCGCCTCAGCACGATCCCTCATCAGACCGAGGACGAATGGGGCATTCTCTTCCGCAATCTCTTCGCGCTCGCCGAGTTCGACCAATCCGCCGTGAACGGCGTGATCATCGCCTCCGTCGTGCCGCCGCTGGACCCGACTCTCGCCGCCATGGCGAAACGCTATTTTCGCCGCGAACCGATGTTCGTCACCCCCGACACTCCCACCGGTCTTACCATTCGCTACGACAATCCGCGCGAGGTAGGTGCGGACCGCGTGGTAAACGGCGTCGCGGCGTTTCACAAATACGGCGGCCCGTGCATTGTCGTCGACCTCGGAACCGCGATCACGTTCGATTGTGTTTCCGCCGGCGCCGAATACCTCGGCGGCATCATCTGTCCCGGAATTGGCATTTCGATCGAGGCGCTCTATTCACGCACGGCCAAGCTCCCGAAAGTCGACTTCCGCGCTCCGGACAAGCTCATCGGAACCAACACCGTCGGGAGCATCCAGGCGGGCCTCTACTATGGCGCGGTAAGCATGATTGACGGCATCCTCGATCGTCTCCTCGAAACGATGGGACCAAACGCCGCCGTCATCGTCACCGGCGGCCAAGCGAAACTAATCACCCAAGGCTCGCGCCACTGCAAGACAGTGGACGATGACCTCACGCTCGAAGGATTGCGATTGATTTGGAACCGGAACAAGACTGGCCGATAAACTACTTCAACTATTTCACTGAAACCGAAGAGCGCTTCCAGCAAGCCCGCGGCACCGGATTGTTCCTGTTGTCTCCGCTCGATTGGGCGCTCATCGAATCCTGGAAAGCAGCGGGGATCCCGCTCGAGGCGGTCCTCCGCGGCATCGATCTTTCGTTCGAGAAATGGCGCGAAAAAAAGCAGCGCGGCCGCATGGTAAACTCACTCACCTACTGCACGCAAGCGGTAGTGGAAGAAGCGGAGAAGATGGCGGGCAATGTTCCCCCCTCGGCCGCCCGG
The DNA here is from genome assembly GCA_041740335.1 of Bryobacteraceae bacterium. Lineage (GTDB taxonomy): Bacteria > Acidobacteriota > Terriglobia > Bryobacterales > Bryobacteraceae > DSOI01. The sequence continues at coordinate 1,165 of JBGSME010000087.1, forward strand.
CCACCGGTCGAAGCGCCATTCACCCTGGATGAACTCCGCAATCATCTAACGAGCACCGCCGCGCGTATGGACCCGCCCGACCTTGCCGCCGTTCGAACTTCGCTCGAAGAAATCCTCGCCAACGCCGAAGACTGGTACGGCAAGCTCGAAGAATTGGAACAGCGATTGTCTGGCCTCGAGGACAAGATGATCGCCACCGCGCGCGCCGCGCAAACTGCAGACGAACTCGCCGAAGCACGCCGCCAGCTCGAAAACCAGCTTCGTCCCTATCGCGGCAAAATGACAACCCCGCAGTTGGCAATGCTGGAGAAGCAATACCTCGATCGATTGCTGCTTGAGGCGCGCCGCCTTCCGCGGCTCAGCCTTTTTTATTTGCGATAAAGGCCGATGGTACAATCAACTTTTTTGACCACGATGCACGTTCTTCAAGAGGCGGGGCGCTGGCTGCTCCATTCCGGTATTCAAGCAGCCGACGGTGGAGTGGCGCGTTACTACCTGGGCAACGAGAAACGCAATCTGCCCGTCTCCACCGAGATCACCGGATACGCCGCCTCCACCTACGCTTGGCTCTACCGCACCACTGGCGACGCCGCGTACCTCGAAGCCGCTTCCCGCACGGCGCGTTTTCTCACCCAAGTGGCCTGGAGCGAAGAGCATCGCACGTTTCCGTTCGAAACCGCACCCGGATCGCCCGCCTATTTCTTCGATTGCGGCATCATCGTTCGCGGCCTCCTCGCCGTCTCCCGCATCGATCCCGATCCCGAATTCCTGCGCGTCGCCGCCGCTTGCGCCCATGGAATGGCGCGCGACTTTCTGGAAGACGCAACGATTCATCCCATCCTCGACCTGCCCCGCCGAACGCCCCGGCCGCATCAGAAACGATGGTCTCGCGAGCCGGGATGCTTTCTACTTAAGGCCGCGACGCCGTGGCGGCAAATCGCCAGCGAGCCCGTGCTTCGCCAACATTGGCAAACCGCGCTCGGGGCCGCTCTCCAAAGCCACGAGTCATTTCTCCCGGGCGAACTCATCGAGGAGGAAGTGATGGATCGGCTTCACGCCTATTGTTATTTTCTCGAAGCCTTACTCACCGAGCCGGATATACCCGAAGCCGCCGCGGCGCTGCATCGCGGCATTCACCGCACCGGTGGCTACCTGCGCGCGATTCGCTCGCGATTCCTCCGGTCCGACGTCTGCGCCCAATTGCTGCGCATTCGCCTGCTGGCGGATCAGTTCGGCGTGGAGCCGCTCGACAAGCGCGCCGCCGAAGAAGAATTCGAACTTGCACGATCATTCCAATTGTCGAGCCGCGATGTCCGCCTCGACGGCGCTTGCTCGTTCGGGTCCCGCGGCGGAGAGATCCTCCCTATCGCCAATCCCGTCTCCACCGGCTTTTGCGCCCAGGCAATCAGCCTCTGGCGCATGCACGAGGAAGGCCGCCTCCAACCGGATCTCGACGCACTGATTTGACGCAGCCAGTCCTAGTCGCCGTCGCATCCGGGTCGGAAGATCTCATCCCCACGCTCATCGAGCAAATGCGCGTGCTCTCGCCGGACCTGCCGCTGTACGTGATCTCGGAGTTCAAAGTGGAAGGCGGCGCAACCTGGATCCCGTTCCATCTCGGCCGCACTCTCGAACAAAACCTCGCGTTGGCCCGCTCCGCTCTCGCTGGCAAACAGATTCGCTTCGCCGGGCTGATCCTCCAGCCGCGCATGCCCTACTGGCGCATGCGGCTTCTCGCGGTGATGCTCGGCCGATGGAACACCGTCTTCTTCAATGAGGACCTGAACCACTTCCTCATCCGGCCACGCTCGGCCGGCACCATCGCCCGGCATCTGTTGTGGCGCGCCAAGAATCTCGTTCGATGGGAACTTCGCCCCGGCGGCGCTACCTACACGCTGCTCTGGCGTCTGGCGCATCCGAAGGCTTTTCTTCGTCCGATTCTGGTAGCCGCCGCGCGCATCGCCGGTTGGATCGCGAAATACCGGCGGCCGCAAGAATCAGCCGCTCTCGCGGTGGCCGCGCCCGGCGCGTTGCCCGATGGCATCTCCGTGGTGATTCCGTCCCGCAGCGGCAAAGAACTGCTGGAGCGCCTTCTACCGGGCCTCGTTCGCGAATTGGAGCCCTTCGCAAGCGAGATCATCGTGGTGGACAACGGCTCCACCGACGGCACGGCGGATTGGCTGGCGGCGAACTATCCGGCCGTACGAACCATTGTCAGCACCCCACCGCTCTCGTTTGCGCGCGCCGTAAATCGCGGAATCGCGGCCGCCGGTTTCGCGCGGCTGATGATGCTCAACAACGACATGGTGCTCGAACCCGGATTCTTCCCGCCGCTGCTGGCAAAGTTTGAATGCGTACCGGATCTGTTCTGCGCCACCGCGCAGATCTTCTTTCCCGAGGGCCAGCGGCGCGAAGAGACAGGCAAGGCGGTAATGCCCCGCAAGCGCGGACCGGACGACTTCCCCGTATCCTGCAACCTTCCCCTCACCGGCGAGGACTCCACCTACGTGCTCTACGGCAGCGGGGGCTGTTCCCTTTTCGACACCACCCGCCTCCGGGCGCTTGGCGGCTTGCGGGAAGTCTATGAGCCCGCCTACGTCGAGGATCTCGATCTCGGCTATCGAGGCTGGCAACAAGGATGGCCCACCGTCTTCGCCGCAGGCGCGCGGCTCGAGCATCGCCATCGCGCCACCACCTCCCGCTACTATTCCCAATCCGATCTCGATCGCGTGCTCGAACTCAACTATCTCCGCTTCGCCTCCGGATCGGTTTCATCGCCAGATGTGTTCGAGCGTCTTTGGAAGCAGGCGATCGGCAGATTGAACCATCGCGCGGCCCGCATGAATCCAGACCCCGCCGCGTCGGCCGCGCTCAA
>JBGSME010000088.1:0-2975 GCA_041740335.1 Bryobacteraceae bacterium
GGTGGCGAACATCTGGAGACTGGCCAGTTGCTCGTTGGTCTGGTCGGCGGTCTTCTGGAGATCCTGATATCTGCCGCGCAGGGCTTGTAGCTCATGCTGCAGCGTGTTGTAGTTAGCCACTTTCCAGGCCATGCGGGCGTAGCTGGTGGCCATCCCGATCACCGAGAACAGTCCGAGGACGGCCAGCGCGAGGGTTGCGTATACGGCTTGGTGTGGGACATGCAACCGGCGGAGCCGGCCGTGGAACGAGTGTGCAAGGACGACAATAAAATAGTGCTCTTTTTTCATCGATTACCTGGACGCGCGACTCCTTCTTGGACCGAGCTTACCGGCAAGGCCCGGCCGCACGTTATGACTGACAAACGTACTATCTATCATAGCTGGTGTCAACCGGCTGTGCTTGGCGAGTGCGCTTGGCCTTGGCCGGGGGGAAGCACCTGCCTGAGATCCTCATCCACTTGAACTCGTTCCTGATTCTGCCGGGCCGAGCCTCGGCCACGACGATGATGCGCACATGGCCCGACCTGACGTGCGGGGCCAGCAGGATCCTCCGATCCTGATTTGCCGCCGTGCAAGCGCGCAGCGTAGCAGGCGAAGGGATGAAATAGGGCAACCGCTCCCTCGCGGTCGCGGCTCGGATTGGGCGTATCGGCGGCGGTTGGGATTGGGCTTCCAACGAATCTATCACTCGCATCTCGAGACCCGGCCGGGGACGGCGGCTGCGCCGGGCGCGCAGCCTTTGTGCGACCGTGGATTGTGCGACCCTGGATAAAAGCCTATGAAAGGCGCAGGACACCTCACCTTCCGCTGCAATGTCTGCGGGACTACGTCCCACCAGCCATTGGCGCGCTTTGGCCGCGAGGAGCCAACGTGCGCGGCGTGCCTGTCGAGCGTCCGGATGCGCGCCATCGTTCATGGCGTATCGGTGGCGCTTTGGGGAAGGCCTTTGTGCCTACCGGATTTTCCGGTGGACCGGCGGGTCCGCGGCCTGGGCCTGAGCGATTGGGAGCCCTATGCCGCGCAACTCGAGAAGAAGCTCGGCTACACAAATACCTACTACCACCAGGAGCCTCGCCTGGACATCACCGCGCCGATCGATTCGGAAGATCTGGCCGGCGCGTTCGATTTCATTGTTTCCACTGACGTCTTTGAACACGTGGCTCCCCCGGTTGCTCCCGCCTTCGAGAATCTGAGACGGCTCTTGAAGGACTCGGGCGTTTTGATCTTCAGCGTCCCGTTTCAACCGGGCGAGCCGACCGTGGAACATTTCCCTGATCTGCACGAGTATTCGCTGCTCCGCGAGGGCGACCAATATGTGCTTCGCAACCGGACGCGCGATGGCCGGCTGGAGGAATTCCGTGATTTACATTTTCACGGGGGTCTTGGCAGTACGCTCGAGATGCGGGTGTTCGGCTACGACGATCTGGTGCGTTGTCTTGCCGATGCGGGATTTCAGTATCTGTTCCCGTTGAACCGGCCGTATTTTGAATACGGCATCGTCCACGCGGCGAGCCACTCCTATCCGTTCCTTGCCTCGCCGCAGCCGCTCGACTTTTCGATTCCGGATTGCTTTGACTGGGTGACGCCGGGGGCGGCGGCGCGCGTTGCCGTGGACGGTCCGGCGATTACCGCATGGGGACCGCAATCGGCGGGCGCGGGCGAGCGAGTGATTTTTTGGTTCACGGGACAGGAACTGCGGTCAACGGAACTTCGTGTGCTGCTGAATGGCCAGCGCCTGGCTGACGCGGTTACGTCGGCAGATGGCGTGACGCTCACCAGCGCGGTGCCGGAGGCGTTTACGCACAACCCGGGCCGGTGCACGGTAGAGGTGATGCGGGGCGGCGCCACGCTGCTGGCGGCGCCATTCGAAGTTCGTGTGGCATCCTAGTCAGTTGGCTGATCCTTTGGAAATGGAAACCACTTCGGTCGCGATCATCGGCGCGGGGCCCACCGGGCTTGCCTGCGGAATCGAACTGACGAGGCGCGGCATCGCCAACGTGCTTTTCGACAAGGGATGCGTGGTGAACTCGCTTTATCACTATCCGACCAACATGGTGTTCTTCACCACACCCGAGTTGCTCGAGATCGGCGAGATTCCGATGACCTCGGTGGGCGAGAAACCGGTGCGCGGGGAGGCTCTGAAGTATTACCGCCGGGTGGCGGACCACTATGACCTCGACATCCGGCAATACGAGCACGTGGACCGGATCGAGGGAGGCGACGGCGCCTTTGTGGTGCAAACGGGGAAAGGCCAGTACAGCGCGCGGAAGGTAATTCTGGCGACCGGCTACTACGACCGGCCGAATTTCATGGGAGTGCCCGGCGAGAAGCTCTCGAAGGTGATTCACTACTACAAAGAAGCGCACCCTTACTACGATCATGACGTGGCGGTGATCGGCGGGAAGAACTCGGCGGCGATTGCGGCGCTCGAGTTGTGGTGGACCGGTGCGCGGGTGACGCTGATTCACCGCCAGCCGGCGATGTCGGATTCGATCAAGTATTGGATCCGGCCGAACATCGACAACCGGATTAAGAATGGCGAGATCCGGGCCTACTTCGAGTCGTCGGTAACCGAGATCCGCGAGAAGGAGATCGTAGTCGGGACGCCGTCGGGGGAGGTGACGCTGGCGAACGATTTCGTTTTCGCGATGACCGGCTACCGTCCGGATACTGAATTTCTGGCGGCGCACGGGATCACCTTCGACGCGGAAACGCGGCGCCCGTATACGAATCCGGAAACGCTCGAAAGCGCGCGCCCGGGGGTGTATCTGGCCGGGGTGCTGGTGGCGGGGATGCACACCAACGAGATTTTCATCGAGAACGGCCGGTTTCATGGAGGGCAGATCGCGGCGGCGATTGAGCGCTCGTTGGGGTGACGCTTTTGCCGTGGCGGCGCCATCCGGGGAAAAACCTGTCCCCATATTTGCGCGGCTTCTATTCGAGCGGGATCTCCATATAGAAGAGCTCCTTGCCGG
>JBGSME010000089.1:0-1642 GCA_041740335.1 Bryobacteraceae bacterium
TGGATGCCGGAGCCGAAGGTGGCCGAAGCGATCTTTCGGGCAATGTTGAAGGAGGCGGGAGTGACTCTACTCGAGCGCCACCGCCTTCGCGAGAAATCCGGCGTCCGGAAGAGCGGCACAAGCGTTTCGGAAATCATCATGGAGAACGGCGCGAGCTTTCAGGGCCGTATCTTCGCCGATACTTCGTATGAAGGCGATCTGATGGCGCAGACCAAGGTAAGTTATACGTTCGGCCGTGAGAGTACTGAGGAGTATGGCGAGTATCTCGCGGGCGTCCGCGCACTTACACCGAGCCACCAGTTCGCCGTTGAGATACCAGCGCGGAACAGGAACGGAAAACTTCTGCCAGAGGTATCCGCCGAACCCCGCGGCAAGCCGGGTTCGGCCGACAAGCGCATTCAGGCCTACAATTATCGCGTCATCGCCAGCAAAGTGCCTGAGAACCGCCTCCCCTGGCCGAAGCCCGCGAGCTACGACGTAAAGCGGTACGAACTTCTGGCGCAGTACCTCACAGCCATGACGCCTTACCTCGGCCGTCCGCTCGACATCAACGAGGTGAACCTGCTGCGCGTGATCCCCAATGGCAAGGCCGATTTCAACAATCGCGGAGGGTTCTCAACCGACTACATCGGCAGGAACTACGCCTACCCCGAAGGCGACTACGCAACGCGCGAGCGCCTCTGGAAAGAACACGAGGAATATCAGAAGGGTTACTACTACTTTCTCGCTAACGACCCTCGCGTGCCCAGGCAACTTCAGGAACAGATGCGTGAGTGGGGCCTCGCCAAAGATGAGTTTGTGGACACCGGCAATTGGCCGCATCAGCTTTACATCCGCGAGGCGCGGCGCATGGTGGGGCCATTCGTAGCCACCCAGAAGGATCTGCAAACCGATCTCACCAAGCCCGACGTGATCGGCATGGGCAGCTACGCTTCGGACTCGCACAACCTGCAGCGGTTCGTGAACGATCGCGGATTCGTGGAAAACGAAGGCGACGTGCAGGTACCCGTGAAGCCCTACCAGATCGCCTATCGGGTGATCACTCCCAAGCGTGGCGAGGCCACCAATCTACTGGTGCCGGTGTGCGTTTCAGCGAGCCATGTAGCCTATTCATCCATGCGCATGGAGCCGCAGTACATGATCATGGGCCACGCCGCCGGCATCGCCGCCGCCCTGGCAATCGCTTCAGAGGCCGCCGTGCAGGACGTAGACATCGCGGCACTCCAGCGGCGCCTCAAAAGCGAAGGGGCTGTGTTTGAGTATGGCCCGGAATTCCAGGCTGAGGCGCTCGCGGTGGTCCGCCGGAAATTTGCGCCGCCGCCGCGCAAGGGCCCGTTGCCGTGGGGTTATCCGGAAAAACGCAAGCCGGGCAACTAAGCCAGGCGGAAGTTCACTCCGGATCCGCCAAATCCGATGGCAGCCGCGCAAGGTCCGCCACCGTGTCGACATCGAACCACCGTTCCCCGGCGGTCACCACCAGTCCGCACGCCTCACACGCCGCCACCGTCTGCCGCAGCGTCCGCCCGGTGGACCACTCCACCCCGGCAAACATACCGTCGCGGGTCTCGCGGCATGCAATCGCGTAGTAACCTCCGTCCTCAGCCGGCCCGAGTGCGACATCAGCGTCTCCGAGCAAATCGAG
>JBGSME010000090.1:0-2156 GCA_041740335.1 Bryobacteraceae bacterium
CTGCGGCGGTTGGGCGCCGAAGTCATCGAGTACCCGGCGATTGAGATTCGCCCCGCCCGTGACTACGCGCCGCTCGACGCCGCCATCGCCGGGCTCGAGCAATATGACTGGCTGATATTTACTTCCGTCAATGGTGTCCGCTTCTTTCTGGATCGATTGGAGCGATCGCCGCGCGACCTGCGGGCTCTCCGCGCGAACCTCTGCGCCATCGGGCCGGCTACAAGGGCTGCCCTCGCGTCGGCGCATCTCAAGGTGGAGCTGATGCCGGAGCGGTACGTGGCCGAAGCCGTGCTTGAATCCTTCGCGAGTATCGAACTGGCGGGGAAGCGCATCCTGTTGCCCCGTGCCGCCGTTGCTCGCGACCTGATCCCCGTAGAATTGGCGCGGCGCGGAGCGCGGCTCGATGTGGTGGAAGCGTATCGGACAGTTCCACCAGATGCCGCGCCTCTCGCCGCCGCCGGACCTTTTCACTGGATCACCTTCACCAGTTCGTCCACCGCGCGCAACTTCACGGAAATGACCGCGCCCGATCTCTACGCCGGATCGCGCATCGCCTCGATCGGTCCGGTCACCTCGGCGACGTTGCGCGAGTGTGGCCTCACGGTGGATGCCGAGGCCAGCCCCCACACCATGGAAGGTCTGGCGCAGGCGATCTTGAACGCGAAGATCTAGCTGCGCCCCGACGTCAAGCGGCTGTGCTTGCGGCTGTACACGAGGAAGATCACCTGCCCGATCAGCAGCCACACACCAAGGCGGATCCAGTTATCCAATCCCAGCGAGTACATCATGGCGAAGTTAGAGACAATGCCGAGGATCGGCACCAGCGGAACCAGAGGAGTCTTGAAAGGCCGCTCGCGATTCGGATTTGTGCGGCGCATGATCAGCACCGCCGCGCATACGATCACGAATGCGAACAGGGTTCCGATCGAGGTCATGTGCCCCACGATCTGCAGCGGAAGGAATCCCGACAACGGCACCAGCAATACCAGCAACAGCAGGTTCGATTTCCACGGCGTCCGCCACTTGGGATGCACTTCCGAGAACACCTTCGGAAGCAGGCCGTCGCGCGACATCGAGTAGAACACGCGTGATTGGCCGAGCAGCATCACCAGGATCACCGACGTGAATCCGGCGATGATGCCGAGCTTCACCGCGACGATCAGCCACGCATACGGCGTCTTGTCGACGGCGACAGCCACCGGCGCGGCGACGCCCAATTCTGTATAGTGCACCATGCCGGTCATCACGTAGGCGAACAGCACGTAGAGTATCGTGCAGATGATCAGTGACCCGATGATTCCGATCGGCATGTCGCGCTGCGGGTTCTTTGCTTCCTGGGCCGCCGTCGAAACCGCGTCGAATCCGATATAGGCGAAGAAGATCACGCCGGCGCCGGCCATGATGCCGCTGACGCCGAACTCGCCGAACTTGCCGGTGTTGGCCGGGATGAACGGGGTGTAGTTTGCCGGGTTGATGTAGGACCACCCGAGAATGATGAAGATGATCACCACGGACACTTTGATCACCACGATCACCGCGTTGGTCCGCGCCGACTCCTGCGTTCCGCGCATCAGCAGCAGCGAGATGAGGCAGATGATGATGATCGCCGGCAGGTTCATGATGCCGTGGATCTCGGATCCGTCGGCCAGCTTCAAGGGTTCGAGCGGGGAAGCGAGTAACTGCGGCGGAAGGTCGATTCCAAAGTCGTGCAGCAGCGACACCACGTAGGCCGACCAACTGATCGACACGGTGGCCGCGCCGACGGCGTACTCGAGCACCAGATCCCATCCGATGATCCATGCCAGCCACTCGCCCATGGTTGTGTAGGCGTAGGTATAGGCGCTGCCGGCCACCGGAATCATGCAGCAGAATTCGCTGTAGCAGAGCCCGGCGAACGCGCACCCGATGGAGGCTACGATCATCGAAAGAACGACTGCGGGGCCGGCGTTCTGCGCCGCCGCCAAGCCGGTGAGGGAAAACAATCCCGCGCCGATGATGGCTCCGATGCCCAGTGCAATGAGGCTCGACGCGGTTAATGTGCGCGCCAGTTTGTGCTCACCGTGCTCGGAATCGGCCATTACCTGTTCGATAGGTTTGACCGCAAATAGGCTCATTCTCTGACCTCCCAGGAAAGGTCCGATTGTAACGCACTTTCA
>JBGSME010000091.1:0-4904 GCA_041740335.1 Bryobacteraceae bacterium
CGCTCCTGGCCCATGCCCGCTGGTGGATGGCCGTGGCCGCCATGGTGCTGGCCGTTTTGGGCGGCCTGGGTCTTCGAGACTATCGCCGCGGGATCGAAGCCAAGCGGCAATTGCTCACTGCGCTGAGCATCACGTCGGAAAAGCTCAACGCAGCCGAGCAAAAGATCGAACAGATACAACAAAGGAGTTTGAATCGATGATTCGCACATTGATACTAACAACGGCACTGGCGGCCGCGACGGCCTCGGCACAGCAGGTTCACGAACTGATTCCATTCGAAACGCTATCGGCGAAGGCCTCCGAGACCGTTGAGGTGAACCTCGATGGCAACTTGTTGAATATGGCGCGGCGCTTTCTGTCGGATTCCAAACCCGACGAAGTGCAGGCTAAGAAACTGCTCGGGAACATCCGCGGCGTTTATGTGCGCGTGCTTAGCTTCGACAAACCCGGACAGTACTCCCAGTCCGATGTGAACAACATCCTGAGTAAAGTGCGCGGGGCCGGTTGGCAGCGCGTGGTCGACGTGAAGGAGAAGAACGGCGAGAGCACCGGCGTCTTTCTCAAGTCCGGCGCCGACGAGATCGAAGGCATCGTGGTGGTGGCGGCAGAACCGAAGGAACTCACCGTGGTCAACATCGTCGGTAACATTCAACCGGAGCAGTTACGCGAACTCGGCGGAAGGTTCGGGATCCCGGAGATGAAGTTCCAGAACCCTGGGCCCAAAGGCGGAACGGCCAAGAAGGATGACTGAGGAGCACGGATCATGAAAACGACGATTCTCGCTCTCTTGTTGCTTTCACCGGCTGCGGTAAATGCGATCGATTGGGATTTCGACGATGCCGTGGCGGAGTTCGAGCAGCACTATCAAACCCGCCGGATGAAGATTCCGTTCCTCGGTCTGGCCAATTTTGCCGGATCGCTCGTGGGTGTTCCCTTTGGCGTGCAGGACCTGCATCTGGCCATTTTCGAAAACGTCAGAACCAGCGGCCGGGATCCCTTTGCCGGGCGTGTTCCGGCCGGGTGGCGGCCGTTGCTCCGCGTGCGCGAGCGGAATGGCGAGTCTGTCGTCATCTTCGGGCGCGATGAGGACTCGTGGGTGCGGATGCTGGTGTTGACGCTCGAGCGCGATGGCGGCGATGCCACTATGGTGCAGTTCAAACTACGGCCCACGGAGCTTCTGCGGTTCGTCGCCGGACGTGCAAGAACGCACGCCGGCGATGGCGAATAAGCCGGTCTACGGCCGGCCGCCCAATTTCCGATCCAGGGTATACGCGGCCGAGATCAATCCCAGATGCGTGAACGCCTGCGGAAAATTCCCGAGAGCTTCTCCGCAGGGCCCAATCTCTTCCGAGTAAAGCCCGAGATGATTCGCGTAGGTCAACATCTTCTCGAAGATGAAGCGCGCCTCCTCGAGACGGCCGGCCCGCGTTAGCGCCTCCACCAGCCAGAACGAGCACATGCTGAACGTACCCTCGCGCCCGATCAGCCCGTCGTTGTGTTCATCGTTCAACAGATACCGGTACACCAGACTGTCGGAAACCAGGTCCTGCATGATCGCATTGATGGTGCCCTTCATCCGTGGATCGGTGGCCGGCAGAAACAACGTCAGCGGCATGATCAGGTTCGCCGCATCGATCGCCGTTGAATCGAACGCTTGCCGAAACGTGCGCCGATCTGGATCCCACCCGCGCGTCATCACCGCTTCGTAGATCTTGTCCCGCGCCGATCGCAACCGCGCCCCATCCACTGGCAACCCGCGTTTGGACGCGATTCGCAACCCGCGATCGAGCGCCACCCAGCACTGCATCTTCGAATATACGAAATGCTGCTTGCCCCCGCGGACTTCCCAAATCCCCTCATCCGGCAATTCCCAGTTCCTCGCCACCCAGTCCAGCATCCGCCGCAACTGAACCCAGAAATCGTACGAAATCGGTTCGGCGTGTTTGTTGAACAGATATACGGAGTCAATCAACTCCCCGTAGATATCCAACTGCAACTGTTGCGCCGCCCCGTTGCCGATCCGCACAGGGGCCGATCCTCGATAGCCCTCGAGATGATCCAGAATCAACTCCGGGATCTCGTGCCGGCCGTCGATCCCGTACATCACGTTCAGCGGACCGTTGATCTTCTCTTCTTCCCCAACTCGTTGCTGGAGCCAGTCCATGAACTGGGCTGCTTCCTCCGAGTACCCCAGGCGAAGAAACGCGAACGTGGTGAACGCCGCGTCCCGCACCCACGTGTATCGATAGTCCCAATTCCGGATCCCGCCGATCCCTTCCGGCAAACTGCACGTCGGCGCTGCCACAATCGCGCCGGTCGGCTGATAGGTGAGCAGCTTCAAACAGAGCGCCGAACGATACACCATCTCCCGCCACCGGCCCTGATACTTGCACTGCGAAAGCCAGCGCCGCCAAAACCGGAGCGTTCCGTTGAGCAGTTCCTCGGTGTCCGGCATCGGATCGAGCAGTTCCTGATCCGGCTCGGCGTGATAGCGAAAGACGAAGGAGATGGTCTCTCCCTGATTCAGGGTGAACTCGGCTGCTACGCCGGATTCGGTCCGCTCAAAGGGAACCTCGCCCAGCAGGCCCACCCGGAATCGCCCCTCCGCAGTGGCGGCTTCGAAAACCACTCCCTTTCCGGCAACCAATTCCACTGTGGGTTGTGCGCGCGCGTAGTCCGGCTGCGGTTCGCACTGCAAGCGGAAGCGCACCTGGCCGCGTACGGATCGCACGATGCGCACGATCTGGTGCATCGGCGATGCCGGGCGGGAGCTCAACGGCATGAAGTCCAGCACTTCGCCCACTCCGTCGCGGCTCAGAAATCGCGTCAACAGAACGTTGGAGTCCGGCATGTACATCTGCTGCCGGGACAAGGATTCACTCCAGATCCGGAAACGGCCGCCTTTTCGATGATCGAGCAGCGCACCGAATACACTCGGCGAATCGAAGGCCGGTAAACAGCACCAGTCGATCGAGCCGTTCTGCCCCACCAACGCCACCGAACGGAGATCCCCAATTACGCCGTAAGCTTCAATCGGGAGATAGCCGCCGTTCGCGGATGAATCGCTCTCCGCCGCGCGGCTCAAGAACCCTCCCCTTCGCCGCGCAGAATCCGCTCCAGAGTGATCGCGGGACACACTGCCTTGCGGAGATAATCCATCACCGTGGTGGCCACGCCTCGCACGCGTTTCTCAATTACCGGGTCCAGACAGTTCCCGTCCTTATCGAAAACCTTCTGGCAGTTGGCAACGGAAACGGTCAACGGCAGCGGTAGAGCGCCCACATGCGAACATACCCCGCGCAACTGCTCGAGCGACTTCACGGCGCCGATTGCCCCCGCCGCCACACCCAATAACGCCACTGGCTTTCCTGCCAGCGCCGACGGGAATCCCAGATTCTCGATCACCAGCTTGATCACACTGGAAAAACCGCCGTGGTACTCTGGCGTCGCGAGCAACACCGCCGCGGCCGCGGTGACGATCTCCCTTATCCGTTGCGGATCCCCGTCACCGGTCCCGAGGCCCGGCCCCGGCAGCGACAGGCGGGCCGGATCGACGAGGTCAACCAGAACGCCTTGCCGCCCAAACTCGTCCACTGCCAGCCGTGCCGCCATCGCTGTGTAGTTGTTTGGCCGGACGCTGCCTAAAACAACCGCGATGCGAATTTCTTCCTGTGACAATAATCCGTCCTGACCTATTTCTTCGGATGCGCGTGCTCGGATCCTTCAATCGGTGCGATGCCGCGCCGCTCGTTCGGATCCGTGGCCGGGCCCATTTCGAGCGCTGCCTTCGCGCCGCTGCGGATCAGACTCGTCTCGCCCGGCGACTGGAAGAATGCGTAACCATCCCGGTTCCGCCAAGCCGCTGGACCGCCCACTTTCTTGCCGGCCTTTAGAATCGCGTCGCGCGCTTTGATCACGGCTGCTTCGTATTCCGGCTCGCCCTGCTTCTTACCCATGAAGCTGCCGAGATCGGTGCTGGCGATGAAGACGGCATCGATGCCGGGCACCGAGGCGATCTTCTCGGCCATTGCCACGCCGGCCGGATTCTCGATCATCGCCACGATCATAATGTTGTCGTTGGCCGTTTGCCGGTAGTCCGCGCCCCACAGAAAACCATACTGGCCTCCGCCCTGGCTTCGCCGCCCAATCGGAGGATACTTGGCGAACTTCACCGCGTTCGCGGCTTTCTCCACCGTATCCACCATCGGCACAATGATCCCCAGAGCCCCCAGATCGACAGCTTTCTGGATGTCGCCTTCGGTGGCGTCCGGCACGCGGATGAACGGGACCGCGGTAGCCGTCTTGCAGCCGCGCACCATGGTGGCTACCTCGTGGAAGCTCAACGGGCTGTGCTGCATCTCGATCCAGAGGTAGTCAAAACCGGCCGTCGCCATCGCGCAGTAGATTTCCGGATCCGATGACGAGACGGTGCCGCCAAAAACTTTCTGGCCCGCGGCCAGCTTCTGTTTGGTCGTGTTATAAGTACGCCCTTGCTGCGCGGATGCGATCGGGGCAAGCAGTAGCGCAGCGCCCATCGCCGCGCCGAATATCCGTCTCTTCATGGTCATAGTAGTGTGCTCCCAGTGGTTTTGGTGTCGCTGAAGTAGCTTATCATGCCCGGGCGGGCGATGCTCGGCGCGTATCGCCAACTGCTCCCCCCTTGACAGAAACAACGCCCGTCTACTGTTCCGCCACATCCCGCGGCCGAATCGCGAAGCGCTGAGCCAACTCCTTGAACTCACGCGGCTCGATCGCCCGGCCCCCAAGAATCGCCCTCCTCTCCCGCCACAAACTCCCAAAACGCATGGCCGCCGCCGCATGCGCGCGCAGTACAACCCCCACAAGCCCAAACGTGCTACCGCCCCCTGTTCGATGCGCCCCTGCCTCATCACCACGACCCGGTC
>JBGSME010000092.1:0-1968 GCA_041740335.1 Bryobacteraceae bacterium
GCGCCGCGCCGGCGCCTGTCAGCCGCCACACCGGCAGGCCCAGGCGCTTGCCTTCGATGTCCCACAGCGCGATGTCGATCGCCGCCAGTGCGGTCATCAACACCGCGCCGTCGCGATAGCGGGAAAGCTCGTAGTAGGCGCGATTCCAGTGGTCCTCGATACCGCCCGGGTCCCGGCCGATAAGATGCGGCCCAAACCATTGGATGGCCTGCTCCACAATCTCCACCCGTCCGGATATCGAACCTTCCCCAATCCCGGTGATGCCGCCATCGGTCTCCACTTCGACGAAAAGATAGTCGCGGTTGGCGATCGTATGTTTCCGGGTCCGGATCTTCGTCATCGTAACTTTGGGGGAAGCTGTGAGCGCGATGGGGCCGAAGACGGAGAGAAAGTCGCGACGGGTCGGCATGGCTAGATTGTAGCTGGCTCCCAACTGGGCCGCCATGCGATATCGTAAAGATCATGGAACGCAGACACCTCCTCGCCGCGGCGGCCGCTTTCGGTGCCGTCAACTACTCCCAGGCCGCCGGCAACGCCCCAAAATTCAAGCTGCGCTACGCTCCCCATCCAGGCATGTTCAAGAACTCCGCCGGCGACGACATCCTTGACCAGATCCAGTTCGCCGCCGACCAGGGCTTCACCGGCTGGGAAGACAACGGCGCAATGAATCGCGACCCCGCCCTGCAAACCCGCATCGGCGACGCCCTCGCCAAACACGGAATGACCATGGGTGTCTTCGTTTCCTTCGCCGACTTCAAGACCTCGGATTTCGTCACCAAAACCGACGCCGCCTACCGAAGCGAAGCCCGCAAGACCATCGACAAAGCCATCGAATCCGCAAAACGCCTCCGCGCCAAATGGACCACCGTCGTCCCCGCCTCCGTGAACAACAAGCTCGAGCCCAACTACCAAACGGCCAACTGTATCGAAAACCTAAGATACTTGGCCGGCCTATGCGAACCGTCAGGCCTCGTGATGGTGCTCGAACCGCTCAATTGGTACGCCAATCACCCGGGCCTGTTCTTGCGCTCCGTCCCCCAAGGCTACATGATTTGCAAGGGAGTGAACTCCCCAAGCTGCAAGGTATTGGACGACCTCTATCATCAGCAAATCGACGTTGGCAATCTGATCCCGAATCTACAGATGGCTTGGGACGAAATCGCCTATATTCAGGTTGGCGACAATCCCGGGCGCAAAGAGCCCACCACCGGCGAGATCAACTACCGCTCCATCTTCGCCTGGCTCCATAAGAAGGGCTACGATGGCGTCGTCGGCATGGAACACGGAAACAGCAAGCCAGGCAAAGAAGGAGAAATGGCTGTCATCGCCGCCTATCGTGACTGCGACCGGTTCAATTGAGCTTCGCTGAATCGCGTAACTCTCCAAAACCGCGCGCGCCTCAGGCTCAATACCGCGCGCGCCAGCGAAGCGGGACTCACAAGATAGCCGGTCCCACCGCCAACCACGGCCCGCTCACTCTAAGCCGAAGCCGTATCTCCGTAATGCTGCCGAAGCCGCTCCAACTCCGCCTTCAGTTCCCCCGCCACGCCCTCAACTCCCGCCGTCCCGTAAAGGTTATTCAACTCATTCGGATCCTTACCCAAGTCGAACAACTCCCAGTAATCGCCCTCCGAATAATAGTGGATCAACTTATGTGTCGCCGTCCGTACTCCCCGGTGCGGACCAATCCTGTGCGGCGTAAAGAACTGGAAGCTCGGGTCAGCCATCGCCTCCTTGCCCTTTCCGGCCAGCACCCACGAGTTCTCATAGTAGGAGTAGTAAATCGACTTCCGCCAGTCGGCCGGCTCCGCGCCCTCGATCACCGCCCGCAAGCTCCGCCCCTGCATCGTCCCTGGCGCAGGCACTCCCGCGTAGTCGAGTATCGTCGGCGCGATGTCGATATTCATCGCCATTGCATCCGGAACATGGCCGCGCTTGCCTCCAGGGGCGCGAGCCATCAGCGGCACG
>JBGSME010000093.1:0-8200 GCA_041740335.1 Bryobacteraceae bacterium
GCCGTGTTCGATCCACAGCCGGACCGCCGCCACCTGCTTCTCGTTCAGGGTTCGCCCCGTCGAAGCCGGCGGCATCCGCAGCGCCTTGTTCGCGTGCGTGATCCGCGTGAACAGCGAACTCGCATCCGGCTTGCCCGGCACAATGCGCGACAGCGCACCCTCGCGCGTGTCCAGCCGGAGTTTCGCCATGCGCTTGCCCTCGTCCGGACCGTGGCAGGCGAAACAATTCTCGGATAGGATGGGCCGGATCTCGCGGTTGAAATCAACGGCCGGAGCGGCTCGGAGCGCCAGCACAGCTGCAAGAATCAGAAGGAACTTCATGCTTCCCGCCCTTCCTCGATGTGGGCCAGAAGGCGTCCCGCGGCGGCGGTGACGTCCTCCACGGCGTGATCGAACGCCGTCTCGTTCTTCTTTGACGGCTTGCGGAACCCGCTCACCTTGCGAATGAACTGCAGCGCCGCGGCGCGAACATCTTCTTCAGTCGCCGGCGGCTCTTGTCCGCGCAGAACCTTGATACTCCGGCACATCTTATTCCGCCCCCGCGCTGGTGTGATCATGCAGGATCCGCCAACCAACCGGCGTCTTCTTTACGATGAGCGTGAAACGCCCAGACGCGTCTCCGCCCGCAGCCGGATCGCGACGGAGGTGATAGCGGCCGAGCACGGAGGCATGTTCGCCGCCGAGCATCCGCACCTCGAGATCGGAAAAGGCAAGCGTGCCCATCTTGTCGCGAGTCGGGTAGCGCTCGATGTAATTGTCCAGGACCTGTTTGTAGCCGCGAGTAAGTTTTGCCCCGAGAAAGGTTGTGGAGGCCGACGCTTCGTAGCCGGTCATGAACGCGCGGACATCGCCCTTGTTCCAATCCGCCTGCTGCCGCATCAGCAACGCGCGGATGTCGCCTTCCGGGCCGGACTGCGCGAACATTCCGCAAGCAGCCAATACAAGAGCGGTGATCCGCATCAGAAAAGTCTCCCATCCCACCGCAATCCGGCGCGCCACAATCGGGGAGCCCCGTTCTGCGGGATCGGCGTGAACGCGACAAAATACTCACGGTCCAACAGATTTTCAAACGCCGCCACCGCCGAAAGATTCCGGAACAACTGATGGCGCATCGAAACGTGCGCAGCCGCGAACCCGGGCAGCCGGAAGTTATTCAAGTCGTCATCGTACTGTGCGCCGTAAGATCGCACGCCCGCCGCCACGAACGTCCGTTTGCCGGACCACACCAGTTGCCCGGATCCCTGATGCTTCGGAATCTGCGGAATTCGAAGATCGGTGGAGAAGCGAGAATCCGCAAGCAGATACGAAAATTCCGCCCGCCAGGCGCGCCAGCGCTGATGGAACTCGAACTCGGCGCCACGCGTCAACGCCTGCGCGGCGTTCTGCCGTTGCCGCGTGATGGCGGTCGGCGTCGCGCGCAAGGTAACGTTGGTGACCAGATCGTCCAACCGGTTGCGGAAAAACGTCACCGAGACGCGATTGGTTTCGCCGGAGTAATCGAGGCCGAACTCGGCTCCGAACACGCGCTCAGGCTTGAGTTGGTCGTTGGCAAGAGTGGTCGCGTTGCCGGCGGCGAACTGGCGGTACAGCTCGTTGAGCGTAGGAGCGCGAAAGCTCCGATACATGGAGCCGCGCGCGCGGATTCGCTTGTATCCGCCAACCATGCCGAAGCTCGGGCTGAAGAACTGGCGTCCCTCGCCAGGCACATGATGCCGCGCGCCCAGAAAGAACTGGACAGGGCCGACCTTGGTGTCGGCCTGCAGAAAACGGCCATGCTGCAATTGCGAACCGCCTCCCACGCGAGTGAACGCCGGGAAGCGATCGTTGCTGTACCCTTCCACGCGCTGCACATCCGCGCCGATCAACGTCCGCACGCGCGATCCGGAATAGCGCCAGTACCCGGCGCCGCCGAATGCCTCCGACGGCACCGTCTGCTGGAACGTCTGGCGTTCGGTATTGCGCCCGGCCAAGATCGTGGAAAACAGGCTGCGGAACTCGGATCGCGTGTGATACCCGATGGCGGAAATCCCATGATGGCCCCAATCCCGCGAGTAGTGCGCGGCGATGTTGCCCATGCCGCTCGAGTTGCGCTGCACCGGGGTGCCGTTGCCGCGGTCCTCGGTGAGCACGTCGGCCTTGAAGAACAGCCGTTGCCGATCGCCTAAAAGGTCAACGCGCACGTCCCCGGCTACGAACCGGACATTGGCTTCGGTATCCACCGGGCCGCGATTCCGCTCCGGAATAATGTAATAGCCGTTGGTGGTGAACGCCCGGCTGTTGCCGGAAATCGCGATTCGACGCCAGAGATGCGAATATCCCAGTTCCGCCGTATGCGTGTTCCGGTTGCCGAACTCATAGGCCGCCGACAAACGGTGCGGCTCAGCCTCGCGCGAAAACAGCGCGATTGCGCCGCTCATCGCGCGATCGCCGAACACCGACGTCGATGCCCCGCGCGAAACCTCCACGCTCGAAAGCTGATCCGGCGCCACGCGCGTCCAGTACACCCAGCCGCCGAACGGATCGTTAATCGGTACGCCGTCCCACAGCACGAGTGACCGGCTTGCGCCGCTGGCGCCGACACCGCGCAGCGAGATGCCCTGCGTGGTGGGGTGCGCAACCAGACTCGAGTTGCGGCGGAACAGGCTGAAGCCGGGCACCATGCGCAAACGGTCATCGAGATTGATGCCGGGAATACGGCGTATCTCGGGCGAACCGAGCACGGAGATCGACGCGGGGGCCTCGGCGGTGATCTTTTCAACGACGGTGACCGAGGTCCGCACCGGATCGATCTCCGCCGAAGTGGGCGCCGTCTGCCCGCTCACCACCTGCGTCAGCGCTATCAAAAGCCCGAGGACCCACCACATAGTCGTCACTCCATCCAGCCCCGGCCATCTCTTCTGGCGCAGGGCTAACCACAACTTGCAAACTACTATCGCTTCCCGGACCGGGAACACTACGAATCCGCACCGGCTCCACCAGAGCCAGAAACTTCAGGATAGTATAGACGTCGGCTTCCACCGGAACCTGCCGGTCAAACACCTGGGACCGGAAGCGCAGCCTGGCGCCTCGCCGGGTGAGTTCCCAGGTGAGGTAGGCGCAGCAATCCACCGCTCGCTCAAACCACTCGCGCTGCTGGTCAGATACGTTGGCGTCCAGGAAAATTTCCACCATCGGCTCCTGCTCCTGCGCGAACTCCCGCACCTGCAACTCGCCGGTGTGCGCCGTCGCTTTCCAATCCACATGCCGCGCGCTCTCGCCGTGTTCATAGGGACGCATGCGGTAGAAGTCATGCCCGCGGCCCCTTTGTTGCGCGAGCATCTCGCCCTCCAGGCTCCGGAGCAGCATCTCCGAAGCGGGGTTCGGATCGAGGCACGGGTACACCAGCGCTTCCCGCCGCGGCGTAACACGCACCCGGCGTTCCGTGAATCCGAACGGAAATTGCGACCGCAGTTCAAAGCTGTTCTCCCGGTACTCGCCGCGCCGGGCAAACTGCACTTCCACAGTCTCCTCCGCCGTGGTCCCAGCCGGAATCATTGGGAAGTAGATCGCCGACGAAAAGACGCTGCCGCGCGTACCGGAAACGTGAATCGAGTACGACGGCATCCAGCTCTTTTCATTCCTCAGCTTCATCCGCGCCGGAACGTTCCTGCGGGCCGACACGTGTTCGGGAAACAGCAGATCCAGTTCCAGGCCCGACAGCGAGAGGCGGCTGAGAAAATTCGACAGCAGCAGCGTTGCCAGCATGCACGCCAGCAGCAGAAAAAGCAGGTTATTCCCGGTGAGAAACGCCAGCGACGCCACCACGGAAATAGTCACGCTGTAGCCGACTCCGGCCTTCGTCACCCGCTGCCGCAGCATCGCCGCCGCCGAAGCCTTGGCCCATCGCGCAAGTTTCGTTACAGCCGAACGCGCTGTCATGCATCGATTCTTTCACACTACAATAGCGAAAGAATGCGCCACCGAATTCCGGTTCTGCTACTGGCCGTTTGCCTGGCCGCGCCCTGCGCTTACAGCGCGAGGAAGCCGGTGAGCCTCGATGAAGCTGCCAAATCCGCGAAACCGGCCCCGGTGACGGTTTGGGCCCCAAACGACACTCGATTCGTCGCGGTCTCTGGCGACAAACTGACCCTCTACGATCCGGCCTCCGACAAAGAATCCACACTGATTGACCTGAAGACGCTAGACGAAAAGGCCGCCGCCGCCGCTGTTGCGCCGTTCGGGTGGATCAATCGCGGCGTGAAGGAGAAAGCCATCCAGTGGAGCCCCGGCGGTGACAAACTGCTGATCGCCCGCAGAGGCGACCTCTTCCTTTTCGACATCGCCGCACGGACAGACCGGCAGCTCACGCACACCCCGGCCGCCGAACACGACCCAAAGCTTTCCCCTGACGGGCGGCAGGCCGCCTTCGAGCGCGATCACGATTTATACGTGATGGATCTCGCTTCAGGCAAGACCACACGCCTCACCCACGACGGGTCGCCCACCCGGACGAATGGCGAACTCGATTGGGTCTATCCGGAAGAACTGGCCATCGAAACCGCGTACTGGTGGTCACCCGACGGCCGCCGCATCGCCTATTTGCAGTTCGACACCAGCGGCGTGATGGTCTATCCGCACGCCGATCTGACACAGGTGCGGCCGGTGTACGAACCGGAGCGCTTCCCGCAGGCGGGCACGCCGAACTCGCTGGTGCGGCTTGGTATCGTGAATGCGCGAGGCGGCAAGACCAAGTGGATCACGCTGCCCGGCGACGCTTCCATGCTCACCGCCCGCGTCACATGGCTCGCCGATTCGAGCGCCTTGGCCGTACACCGCACAACGCGCGTTCAAAACAAATTGACCGTTTTACGTGTAGACGCCGCTTCCGGTGTAAGCAAGGTGCTGGTTGAGGAATCAGACCCGGCGTGGGTGAACCTCAAAGACGATTTCCAATTCCTGGCCAAGGGGACGCGCGACTTGTTGTGGGGCAGCGAACGTGACGGCTTCCGGCATCTGTACATGGTCGATACCGGAACCAATCAGGCGCGCGCGGTCACAAGGGGCAACTGGGAGGTGACGGACCTGGCGTGCGTGGACGAAGCCGCAAAGCGCATCTATTACCTCTCCACCGAAGCCGATCCGCGCGAGCGGCAACTCTACTCGATCGGCTTCGATGGCGCCGGCCAAAAGCGGTTGTCGCCGGAGGCGGGGACGCACAACGTCAGCTTCTCGAACGATTGCTCGGTTTACATCGACACGCATTCGAGCATCACCGAACCGCCGCGCCGCGCGATTCATTCCTCCAACGGAAAGCAAATGGCGATCCTGACGCCGCGGGATACCCAAGGGCCGGATGAGTACGAGATCCTGCCGAATGAGTTCGTGGAGTTCAAAGCCAAGGACGGCGATACGTTCCTGGCGCGTATCATCAAGCCGGCCGGATTCGATCCGTCGCGCAAGTATCCGGCGATCGTGCAGGTGTATGGCGGTCCGCACGCGCAAACGGTGCGGAACTTGTGGCGCGGCGCAGACTGGGACCAATACCTGGCGCACTCGGGCTTCGTGATCTGGCAGATGGACAATCGAGGTTCCGCGTTCCGCGGCCATGCCTGGGAGGTTCGCGTGAACAGGCAGTTCGGCAAACAGGAACTGGCCGATCAGTTAGAGGGCATCGATTATCTGTTATCGCTCGGGTTCGTCGACGCCAGCCGCATCGGGATGCAGGGCTGGAGCTACGGCGGCTATATGACGCTCTACAGCCTGCTCAACGCCCCCGATCGCTTTCGCGCGGGAATCTCCGGAGCGCCGGTCACTGACTGGCGTCACTACGACACCATTTACACCGAACGCTATATGGGCCTCCCGCAGGAGAACGAGGAGAGTTACAAAGCAAGTTCGCCGGTGCACCAAGCCGCCAATCTGAAAGCAAAGCTAATGCTCGCGCATAACTTCGAAGACGACAACGTCCTCTTCCAGCACACGTTCCGCATGATGGATGCGCTGCAGAAAGCCGGCAAGCACTTTGATCTGGCGCTGTATCCGCAGAAGGCCCACGCGGTAAGCGGGGAATTGCGGAAGCACTTGTACGAGACGATGGCCGAATTCTGGAAACGCGAATTGAAGTAACGATCAGCGCGGCGGCGGCACGATAAAATCGGTGCCGGGGCGAATCCCGTAATCGGATTTCAGCTCGCGATAGTCCACCCCGCCGATGGAGTTCTTGTTCCAGACCACGCGGCCTTCGCGCAGCGTCAACTGGGCTTCGATTCGCTGTTTGCCTTCGAGGCGCGCGCCATAGGCGTCGGCATAGGCGAAGTCACCGTTGCGCACATCCAACACCGCTACGTCGGCCACCGCGCCCACGCTCATGTGCCCGAGCTCTTCACGCTGGATGGTCTGGGCGGCCGTCCACGTGGACGCGCGGATCACTTCCTTGAGCGGCATCCCCATCACCAGCAGCTTCGACATCGTGGTGGGCATGTCCTGCATGCCGGCGTTCATGCTGCCGGTGTGCAGGTCGGTTGAGATCGTGTCCGGATAGAACCCCTGCGCGATCGTCGGCACGGCGTTGCGCATCACAAAACTCCCGCCGCCGTGTCCAACATCGAAGCGGACGCCGCGCGCGCGTGCCCGCTTCACATAGTCATACAGTTTGCCTCGCGCATCCACCCACGGCACCGGCCCTCGAAACATATGCGTGCTGATGTCGCCCGGACGCAGCTTCTCAGTTACTAACTGCCAGTAGGGGCGCTCGCGATAGAAGTAACCGAAGTCGACCATGATTGGGATGCCGGCCATGCGGCCCGCCTCGATTGCTTTGTCCACCGATTCCCAGTCCGGCTTCTGATAGTGCGCGGACTTCACGCCCACCACCACATCCTTGTGTTTGGCGGCCAGGCGCGCCACCGCCTTCGGATCGAAATCCCCCTGCTCGGTGATGTCGCTGATCATGCCGAAGCCGGCGATATTGATCATGGCGAGCACGCGCGGGCGGGCCCGATCGATCACGGTGTGGCGCAGAGTTTCGAAATTGCGCCAGCCGCTGGAACCCGCGTCAACCATGGTTGTAACGCCGGTTCGAAAACTGAACGCATCCGGCTGAACGCTATTATCGCCCGCCCAGGCGTCTTCAATCCCTGTGGTGTGAAACACGTGAACGTGAAGATCGATCAGCCCGGGCGTTACATACAGTCCCGCAACGTTCAGCGTCCGGCGGGCCTGCGACGGGTCGATCGACGGCGCCACCGCGGCAATCCGTCCGTCTTTGACGGCAACGTCCATGCGCCCGTCAATTCCATTGCGCGGGTCAATCAGGTGGCCGCCGCGGAGAACGAGATCGTAGGTTTGCGCCAGAAGCGGCGCCGCGAGTATAAGTATCAGCAGTAGGCGCATCGGTTCAATCCACAATCGCCTGATTCACGGCGTTCTGAAACTCAGGGCGGATGTTGAGGTGCGCGTAGGGCATCAACTGGATCATGATAATTCCCACTAACTGCTCTTTCGGATCCACGAAGAAGTAAGTTCCGTACGCGCCGCCCCATCCGTATTCGCCAACAGACCCGAGCGTGGCGGACTCGCCGACGTCCATGCGCACGCGGAAGCCGAGCCCGAAACCGTATCCGCGATACGAGTCCTGCCACAACGGAATGCCGCCGATGTGATTCGCCGTCATGGACTCAATGGTTTTCCGGCCCACCAGCCGAACGCCGTCAAGCTGGCCGCCATTGAGTAACATCTGGCAGAAGCGCATATAGTCATCGGCCGTTCCGGCGAGCCCGCCCGCGCCGGCGAAGTACTTCCCGTTGCGCGCGGCAGGCCCGGCGCTGGTAATTCGCTCGAGCTTCCCTTCCCGCTTCGTGTAGGCTGTGGCGAGCCTGCCTAACTTGCTTTCCGGCAGATAGAAATAAGTGTCGGTCATCCCGAGTGGTTTGAAAATGCGCTCGCGGAAGAATGCGTCGAGCGTCTGGCCGGACACCGCTTCCACCAGACGCCCCACGATGTTGGTGGCCGGTCCGTACTCCCACGCGGTACCGGGTTGGAAGCTCAGCGGGATCTTCGCGAGTGCGGCGGAATACTCGGCCATCGTATTTTCGGGCTTGCTGAAATCGCGAAGCGTGCGCGACAACTCGATGGTGGGTCCACCGGTTCCGCTAGTGAGTCCGGCGGTGTGCGTAAGCAGGTGGCGGATGGTGATCTCGCGCTCGGCGGGCACGGTGCGGAA
>JBGSME010000094.1:0-5487 GCA_041740335.1 Bryobacteraceae bacterium
CGGCGAGCACATTGCCACCCATGGCAGCGGTGGCGTCGATGGCAGCGCTTAGGAACCGCACGGCGGCGGTGTGAGCGGCAGGGTCTTCGGTGGCAAGGCAGCAGGCGGGGCTGGTGAACGCGGTACAGACGGTGACGTCAAGGCCTTGCGCTTCAGCCTCGCGGCGGATCTGGGGGGCAAGGCCGATGGCGATGCCGTCCCAATCGAAGCGGGCGATCTCAATCGCGTCGAAGCCGTGCTGCTTCACCTTGGCCAGCAGCGGCAGGTGTTCACGGTGGAAGGCCGCTGTCCAGAGGAGGGTGTTGACGCCGATCTTCATGGCGGTGCCTGCCTATTGCCGAAGCAGTCCGGCCGCGTCCGGATTGCCGGGACCGAAATGCTTGAGCATCACCAGATCCTCAGTGGCGCTCGCGTTGGTGATCTTCACGCCGTTGCCGGCGGCCGATGCGGAGACGAAGAGTTCGTCCATGGTCATTTGCCTGTAGCGGATCATCGACGGCGTATCCACTTCGAGCTTGCCCACGGAGCCGCGGCCTTGGGTGAGGATGAGCCCGCAGGCGGCGGCGTCTTTGATGACGACGGTGCGGCGGGGCGCGACGGTCAATTCCTTGGCCGAGTAATTGGCGGTGGAGTAGACAACCCAGTTCTCGTTGTAGCCGGAGTCGGCCATGGCCACTGGATCCGACACGGGGCGCGGATGGAAGAGGCGGTTCTTCTGGAACATGGGGTCGACGTTGGAGTCCCAGTCGAGCATGCTCATGATGTAGTCGAGGTCCTGATGATGTTCGGGAGGAACGTCTTTGACGAGCAACTCCCAACCGACGGCGCGGCCTTCGACCATGGATTGGAACATGGAGAAGACGTCGGAGTTCACCTGAGGTTCATAAGTTACCAGCGACCCCGGGGCGTGCAGAATACCGGCGTCGATCTGCCACCCGGTGCCTGGCTGGAGGCGGTAGGCCTTCGAGTGGTCGAGAATGCCGTTATCGCCCTCGTTCCAGCGCTCGAGGCAGCGGCGGACCTCTTCCTTGGTGGTGCCGGGCTCGAGGCCCATGAAGGTATAAGGGAAGTTATTGCCCTTGAAGTTATATTGCCGCGGGAAGTAATAAGCTTCGGGCTTTCCGCGCTGTCCTACGCGGGCGGCGAATTCGTCGCTTTGGTGGAGGTGATGCGGGATGGGGCCGAGGTTATCGAAGAACTTGCAGAGGAGGTTCCAGCCACCGTACCTGGCCATGACGTCAGCGCCGAGGAAGAGATCGCCGGCAACCTCGATTGCTTCCTTGAGAAGCAGGCGCTTGCCGTCGAGGTCGATGTAGCTGAGGCCTTCGTCGTCGGCGGTGAGGGGACCGTTGGCGGCCTTGGTGGTGGAGCTAAACCAGCGCTCGTCGATGCCGCCGCGCTCCGCGCCGAGGCAATAGAGGTCGCGAGGATCGAGCTTGAGGCGGCCGCCAGGCATGAGGAAGGCGCGCGGGACCCAACATGGGGCCATGCGGACAATGCCGTCGCCGGCGGCGAGGGCATCGCGGACGAAAGTGGTTGAGGACATCCTCTCGATTTTACCCGATTGGTGGACCGCTCCCGTGCGGGAGCGGCTTGGATCTCACTGCTGAGATGCCTCTATTGGGATTTTAGGCTGCGCCGGCCGCCTGGAACGCGCGTGGGCGGAAGAGGAACTCGACGATGTTGCCTTCGTGGGGTTGGAGCCAGTCGAGTTTGATGGTCGGGATTGGGCCGATGTTCAAACGGTCGATGTGATGGGCGTCGATGAGTTGCCGCTTCCACTGTTCGTCATTGGTGATGGCGGAGCCGACGAGCGTCTGGCCGATTTTTTCGATCATCTTCTCTTGCGGGCACTCGACGACGGTGACGAACGGGTACATGAACTCGGTGTTGGCGAGAGCTTTATCTGGCGAGGCGCAGTGGATGACGGTGGGCCGGAGGTAACCGCAGCGGGGCATTTCGACCAGGCGCGAGCCGAAGGGCGCGGTCATATGTTCGACGCCGGGCTCGTCGAGGCGGGCCTCGATCATGTTCCAGATAGCCTTGGCGGCGCCGGGGATGGTGAAAGCAGCGAGGCTGCTTTCGGGATCCTGAGGCGGTTTGGCCTCAATGGGCCCGAGCCTTTCAGCCAGCGCCTGCGCGATCTCCTTGGTGTGCCGCGAGGCCCAGACGCCGGAGGTGTTGATGCAGCCGCGACCGCTATTCAAGTAGACGCCATCGGCGATGATGTCGATGTACTTCTCCCACTGGTCAACGACGTCGTCGCCGATGAGGACCTTGCTAAATCCGGGTCCATGAACCTGAACGCGGGGGTCGCCTTTGTAGCGATCGACGGTGGCGGTGCCGCCGAAGATCATGCAACGGCCGGAGCGCTGGACGACGGCTGCGCCCATGTCCGCACCGCCGGGATAAATGGCGATAGCTTCGCGCGGCACGCCGGCGGCGAAGAAGGCCTCGGCCATGCGATACGGCGTCCACGGCTCCTGCGGGCCGGGTTTCAAAAGCAAGCCCACCTGCATGGGAACGACGGGTAGCCAGAGCGTATGCACACCGGGCGAATTCGATGGCAGCACCAGCCCGAGGACTGGGGACTGCACCTGATAACTGACGGTAACGCCGCGGGATTCGACGCCGTAGCCTTGGGTAAGGATGTTGAGATCGAGGCCGCGGGTGAGAGCGTCGAGGATCTGATCCATGTGCGAGAGCACGAAGTGATTCTTGGCCATGTTGCCTTTGCACATGTGCTCGGGGAGGCCGGTGGACGCGGATTGCTGGCGGGCGAAATCGTCCGGGGACTGTTGGCCGTCGCCCATGGGAAGGGTGGCGTGCTGGTAGAGTTCACCGGCCTTCTTCATCATGGCAATGAGTTCGGCGATGGGGATTTCGGTGAGCACGTCTCGGGCGCGCTGGGCGTATTTGATGTCGCGCCCGAGTAATCCGGTGTTGGCCTGACTTACCTTGGCGAGCGTCTCGCCGGTAAGGAAATGGACGACCTCGTCCTGATCGAGACTCTGGTAGGGCGTACCCCAGCGAAGGATCGGTAAGTTCAGCATCGATTAGTACACTCCTACGGTAGTTCCACCGGCCAGCTTGCGGAAGGGGCGGACGCCACTGACGCCATCCCAGGGATACTTTTCATAGGGCTGCTCGCGCTCGCCCTCGTCGCGCTCCATAAAGCCCGGGATGAAGGTCTCGCGGGTGAGCGTGGTGAGCTTGACGCGTCCGGTTTCGCCGTATCCGACGACGCGATTGGCATCGTCAAACGAGACAACTTCAATGACGGCGCGCGGCTGGGGGGCGTAGTAACTGATTTTGTAACCGTCGGCAGGCCCGACCGGCTTGGAGCAAGCCAAGCCCATCAGCGTGTTGCCATAAGTTGGAGTGAGGTAGACGCCGTCACCGAGTAACTCTTCGACGGCGAAGCGCGTGTATTGGGGTGTAAATTCAGTGCCGCCGGCGAAGATACCGGTGAGCCCGGCCTGGCGGATGCTCGATCCGCGCTTGTCGAGGGCTTCGGCGAGCGATTCGAGCAGCTTTGGCGTGGTGAACATGCATCGAACATCGTGCCCGGCGTCGAGGACGGTGAGGGCTTGGTCGATGACGTGTTCCTTGTACTTCTCCATCATTTCCATGTCGCCGGACTTGATGAGCTTGACGACCCATCGCGGGTCAAGATCGACGCAGAAGCAAACGCCGCCGCGATGCTGGCAGAGGTGTTCGACGGCGAGGCGCAGGCGGCGCGGGCCGGAGGGGCCGAGCATGAGCCAGTTGGCGCCCTTGGGGAAATATTTCTCGGGAAGGGTGTCGCCGAACATTTCGTAGTCGGTGCGAAAGTCCTCGAGTTGGACGCGGCTTTTGGGGACTCCGGTGGTGCCACCGGTTTCGAAGACGTAGGCGGGTTTACCGGCGAGGCCTTTCGGGATCCAGCGGCGGACGGGTCCGCCGCGGAGCCATTCGTCCTGGAAGGGCGGGAATTTGCGGAGGTCTTCGAAGGAGTGGACTTCGCGGATGGGGTCCCAGGAGAGGCCAGCGGCGTACTGGAGCCAGAAGGGGGAACCGGTCTCGGGGTTGAAGTGCCACTGGATCATGTCGCGCACGTGGGCGTCGAGCTGCAGTTTGGCGTCGGCGGGGTTGGTCACACCGTTTGCGGATTGCACTTGATCAGGATACCTTTTTTGATTGGCCGTCGCGGCCGAGGAGCGAATGTGATCCCCGTTGTGGGATGCGTTTGGGTTCGGATTGGGTTCGAAATTTTCGCAAGGTGTTGATGCGCCTCGTCTTCATTGGGTTTGTTGGTTGCATTCCGTTTTCCTTGCGTGGCGTGCTTTCCTCTTTCATCCCGATTGCAGGATAGCTGAAGGTGGACCGGCGCCGGCAAACCTGATTTGGGGATTCGGTTGATTCGCAAGGAGAAATAAATTTTGGAGTTTTGTTCTGGAGCGAGGGGAGGGGTGGCGAATGAGTTAGCCCGAATGCTTCCGGAATATCGGCGCGGTCGCGGACATCAGGGGAAGCGAGCCCTCGGCGCAGGATTTGCTCGCAGCGAATCCGGTCCGGCGCGGTGGAGAAGCGGAAGAAGTCGGACCAGCCGATCCAACCCCAGCCGCATTGGGAGTCGGCTTGGAGCCAGCTTTGATAGAACGATTGGGATAGAGCGATTGGGCCGTTTGCCGATCACCGAGCTCGAAGTGGGATTCGGCGATCGCGCGCCGATGGTTCTCGACCGTGAGGCTGTCGGCGGGACCAAGCCGCCGGAGCGCTTCTTCGCACAACGCGATTCGGTCGCTATAAGACCGAGGGTCTTATAGGCCGGTATTGGACAATGCTGCCTCAAAATCCTGGCTCCAGTTGGACAGAAAGTGAGAGCGACCAAAGCGTTTGTCAAACTCCCGAATCGTCGGGGTGCCGGTGCTCTTCGGCCGTCCAGGTGGCTAGAAACTTCTGACCGCGAGTGCAACCGGATCGTCGACGGCCATGGATTCCTTGACGACGAAGGGCTCGCCATAGCGGACGCCGATCTTCTGGCCGTAGAAGCGGGCTACGGTTTCGAGACGGTCAAGCACTTCGGCCCGCGAGGGGAACAAATGGCTACCGGCGTCCTGGTCACCGTACTGGGATTGATAGCAGAACAGCGCCTCCATGCGCCGTTCGAAGTGGGCTGAGATATCGACGATGAAGCTGGGTGGGACGTCGGCATAGATCGACGAATAGATGACTTTGCGGGGGCGGTGCGGTTCGGTGTATTGGTCAATCTTGCGGAGTCCGGCGAGGAAGCAGGCTTCGTAGCCGATTTCGGACGCGCGGTAATGATCGGGGTGGCGGCCGTGCCAGTAGGGAAGGATGACGAGGCGGGGGCGGAGGCGGCGGATTTCGACGGCGAGGCTCATGCGGGCGGCGAGCGCGTTTTCAAGGCGAGCGTCAGGGAGGTGAAGATTTTCGCGCAGGGCGCAACGCATGACGGCGGCGGCGGCCTCGGCTTCGGCGAGG
>JBGSME010000095.1:0-2530 GCA_041740335.1 Bryobacteraceae bacterium
CCGGCCCAGCCAGCGCGGCCTCCGGCGGCAAAGCCTGTACAGCAAACAGCCGCCAAGCCGGTGGCGAAGAAGACAGGCGGCTCGGGGACGACCGTGGTCCACCCGAAGTATGGGCGCGGGACGATCGTGCGCAAAGAGGGCGACGGAGACGACGCGAAGCTGACGGTTCTGTTTCCGGGCTACGGCTTGAAGAAATTAATCGCGAAATACGCAGGACTTAAATAGAAAACGCATGAACACAAAGACACTCGACAAATCGGCGCGCAAGGCCTCCAAGCGAAAGGCGCGCAAGGCGGCGCCGCCCAAAGGGAAGCGTCCGTCCACCGAAGCGCGCGGATCCAACAAGAAGAAGATCACTCACGCCGCCCGAGGCCAGCGCAAGCGGTAGTACGTAAACCCCGCGCAGACTGAGCCAAAAGCCGCGAAGGCGAGCATGGGTCTTCTCCGTACCAAGAGTATCGACCGTCTGATTGCCGATTCCGAGGATCCGTCCCGGCGGCTGGCGAAGACGCTCGGCCCCTGGTCGATGGCCGCATTGGGGATTGGCGCTGTCATCGGATCCGGCATCTTCATCCTCACCGGCACTGCCGCCGCCGGTGAGGTGCGCGCTTTCGAATCGGTGCTTCACGCGCCGTTGCTCGATCTTCTGCTGAACGGCCCGAGCGCCATCGCCTCTATCGGACGCCCCGGCGCCGGGCCCGGCATCGCGCTGTCGTTCCTGCTGGTGGCCATCGCATGCAGCTTTGCCGCTCTCTGTTACGCCGAACTTGCCTCAATGATCCCGGTGGCCGGTTCGGCGTACACCTACGCCTACGCGACGCTGGGCGAGATTTTCGCGTGGATCATCGGCTGGGATCTCATCCTCGAATATGCCGTATCCAACATGGCCGTCGCGGTCGGCTTTTCCGCCTATTTCAACGACGTGCTCCATGTCCTGTTCGGCATCTCACTCCCAAAACATTTCTCTGAACCAATGTTTGTGGGTGGACAACTCACAGGATCCTGGTTCAACCTTCCTTCGTTTCTGATCCTGATGCTGCTGACAGTGCTGCTGGTGAGAGGCGTGCGCGAATCGGCCGGAGCGAACAACGTGATGGTCGCCGTGAAGATCGCCGCGATTCTGATTTTTGTCTTCGGAGCCGCGCGCGCCGTGCAAGTGGAAAACTGGCAGCCCTTCATGCCGAATGGCTTTCCCGGCGTGCTCACCGGAGCCGCCATCGTATTTTTCACCTATATCGGTTTCGATTCGGTGTCGACGGCCGCCGAGGAGTGCCGCAATCCGCAGCGCGACCTTCCGTTCGGCATCATCGTCTCCCTCGTCGTCTGCACGCTGCTCTACGTCACTGTCGCCCTGGTGCTCACCGGCGTCGCCAACTGGAAGACGCTCAACAGCGCCGCTCCTGTGGCTGATGTCCTTCGCAACCTGGGCTTCCATCGCATCCGCGCCGTGGTTGGGATCGGTGCGCTGGTCGGCATGATCAGTTCGTTGCTGGTATTCCAGTACGGCCAGACGCGGATCTGGTTTGCGATGTCGCGCGACCGCCTTCTGCCCGATGCCTTCGGCCGCGTGCATCCTAACTTCAAGACTCCCCACATCAGTACCTGGGTCGCCGGATTGATCGTTGGCATTCCGGCCGGCATTTGGGACATCGGCACCTTTGCCGATCTGGCCAACATCGGGACGCTGTTCGCGTTCGTCGTCGTCTCGGCGGGGGTGATTGTGCTGCGCCGTTCCCAGCCGGACCGCCGTCGCGGCTTCCGCGTTCCCTGGGTTCCGCTGCTTCCCTCGATATCGATCTTCTTCTGCGTGATTCTGATGACCAGCCTTCCCATCGAAACGTGGATCCGGTTTTTTGTTTGGCTGGCGATCGGCCTGGTCATCTATTGGTCCTATGGCCGGCACCGGACCACCGTATAAACTGTAGATATGGTTCCGGTTCTTCTATTGCTCATGCTTCAAACCCCACACACCGGCCACCACGGCAACCGCGATCCCGAAGCTTACGCGAAAATGCTCGAGGATCCTGAGCGGGATCGTTGGCAGAATCCACTGGCCGTCATCGAAGCGCTGCGTCTCCGTCCCAACGAAATCGTCGCCGACATCGGTGCCGGTTCGGGCTATTTTACGCGCCGCATCGCGATACACGCGAGCAAAGTATTCGCCGTCGACATCGACGCCCAGCTTCTTGCCAAAGCCGCCGAGTCCTCGCCAGCCAATGTGGAGACCGTTCTCGCGACGTCGAATAACCCCAAACTCCGGCGGGGATCGGTGGATACGATCTTCTTCTGCGACGTTCTGCATCATATCGGCAACCGCCGCGCCTACCTCAAGAAGCTCGATGCCGCGCTGAAGCCCGGCGGCCGGATTGTGGTGATCGATTTTCACAAGCGCGAGCTGCCAGTGGGACCCAAGCCCGCCATGAAACTCGATCCCGAGGAGGTGAAAGCGGAGTTCAAGAAAGCCGGCTTCCGCCTGAAATCGGAACATCGCGCTTTGCTCGAGTATCAATACTTCCTTGAATTTGAGCGC
>JBGSME010000096.1:0-3517 GCA_041740335.1 Bryobacteraceae bacterium
GCCGCCGGCTGCCGCAGCCGGCCGCCCTCGCAAAGCCCAGCATCGCAAGATTGGCTGACTCAGTTCCGCCGCTGGTCCACACCATGTCCTTCGCATTCGCCCCAATAAGCCCAGCCACCTCCGCCCGAGCCGACTCCAACCGGTGCCGCGCCTGCTGTCCCTCGCGGTGAACGCTCGACGGATTGCCGTACACCTCGCGCAACGCCGCCGTCAACGTCTCGAGCACTTCGGGCGAAACGGGCGTGGTAGCGTTATGGTCGAAGTAAATGCGGTGCACGGCCTGTTATCTTCAATACTACCAAGCCGATTTCACCATGCCTATCATTACGTTGACTTCCGACTTCGGCGACACCGATCACTTCGTCGCCGCCATGAAGGGCGTGATCCTATCCATCGCCCCTCGCGCCACCCTCGTCGACATCTCCCACCAAGTCGCCCCTTTCGAGATCATGGAGGGCGCCTTCACGCTGGCCGAGGCCAGCCGCCACTTCCCGAACAAGACGATTCACCTCGGCGTTGTCGACCCCGGTGTCGGATCGGCCAGGCGGCCCATCCTCGTCGAAGCCGGCGGACAATACTTCCTGGGTCCCGACAATGGATTGCTCAGCATGGTCTACGGTCGCGCCGAACATTGCAAGGTCCGCCACGTTTCGAACTCGAAGTTTTTCCGCCAGCAAGTCAGCACCACTTTTCACGGCCGCGACATCTTTGCGCCCGTGGCCGCGCATCTGGCCAAAGGTACCCGCCCCTCGGCGTTCGGCCCGCTGATCGACGACTATCTCCGCCCGGCCGTCGATCGGCCCGTTCGTACCGACAAACGCAGTTGGACCGGCGCAGTGCTCAAAGTCGATCGATTCGGCAACCTCATCACCAACCTCAACGTGGATGAGTTCCCCACCGTCCGCGAGCGTCCCTTCGTCCTCATTGCCGGTGTCCATCCAGTAGAAAAACTTCTCCCCACATTCTCCGACGGTCCGCTCGGAGAAGCTTTCGTGGTCATCGGCAGTTCCGGATTCCTCGAAGTCGCCGTGAACCAGGGCTCGGCTTCGGCCAAGCTTGGCTGCCGGGCGGGAACCCCCGTGGAGCTATCCATCTACTAATGCCTGAACTGCCCGAAGTGGAAGCAGTCTGCCGCAAGCTCCGGCCCATGGTGGTCGGGCGGCGGATCGTGTCATCCAGGATCCTCCGATGCGCTGAACCCGCCATGGGAGATCAATTGCGCGGTAGAACAATCGAAGCCGTTGACCGCGCTGGCAAGCATATCCTCGTGCGATTGTCCAATGGCCTCACCATCCATGGCCACCTGCGAATGTCGGGAAATCTATTCGCAATTCCCGAACACCGCTTCGCCTCGCTCCGCGCTCGCGTCGTGTTGGAATTGGAAGACGGATCGGGAATGATCCTCGAAGATCCACGCGCCCTGGCGCGAATGGAAGCCCGCCCAACCCACGAGGTCAACGCCGCTTTGGCCAATCTGGGCGTCGAGCCAATCTCCGGCAAATTCACCTTGGCTCACTTCACCGCCATCGCGAAACAGTCCCGCCTGCCGGCAAAACTGTTCCTCATGGATCAGCGCAAGGTTGCCGGCCTCGGCAACATCTACGCCGCCGAGGCATTGTTCCAGGCCCGTGTCGATCCGTGCAAGCCCATGCAAAGACTGACCCTTCCGAAGCTCGCCCGCCTTCATGGCGCAATTGTAACTACGCTGAATCTTGCGGTACAATCAGCCGTAGTCGCATACTCCGGCCCGGGCGAATTCGACGAGGCCGAGGAGTTCCCCTTGGCCGTTTACGGCCGGGAAGGGCTGCCCTGCTTCGCCTGCAATCGAAAAGTCCGACGTATTCCGCAAGGTGGCCGATCCACCTATTTCTGTCCAGGCTGTCAAAGGTAACTCGTGTCCACTGATCTGATCGAAGTCGACGCCGGCAACCCGGCCAAGGAAGCCCTCGCGCGAGCGGGCGCAATCATACGCCGCGGTGGCGTCGTCGCCGCTCCCACCGACGCCCTTTACACCTTGATCGCCGATCCCTTTAACCTCCAGGCCGTTGGCCGCGTCTTCCAGGCCAAAGGCCGCGAATACGCCCGCGCCCTCCCCCTGGTCGTCAGCGACAACCTCATGGCCGAGGACCTCACTACTGAGATCTCTCCGCGCTTCTTAGTCCTCGCCCGCCGCTTCTGGCCCGGTCCGCTCACCATCATCGTCCCTGCCTCCGCCAAGGTGCCGCTCAAGGTCACCGGCAATACCGGAAGGCTCGCCCTCCGGCAATTGAATTCCCCCGTCGTCAATGGCCTGCTCGAGTGGCTCCAGCAGCCGCTCGTATGCACCAGTGCCAACCTCAGCGGACAGCCCACCTGCCGCAGCGGCATCGAAGTCTTCGGCACCATGGATGGACGCGTCGATCTTGTGCTCGACGGCGGCGCCTGCCCGCCCGGCGGACCCACCACCATCGACATCACCGAACCTTGGTGGAAGGTCATCCGCGAGGGAACCATTACCGAACGCGAGATCGCGGAGTGCCTTAAAGGAGTCTGATTTTTCCCAGTGAACATTCTATTCATCGGCGATATCTTCGCCTCAGCGGGGCGGGAAATCGTCGGCCAACAGTTACACTCCATCGTCGATCGCGAAGCCATCGATCTCGTGATCGCCAACGTTGAAAATTCGGCCGGAGGCTTCGGTGTCACTCCCCAGATCGCCGAAGAAATGCTCAAACTCGGCATCGACATCATGACCACTGGCAACCACGTCTGGGACCGTCGCGAGGTCTACGACTACATCGCGCACCAGCCGCTCCTGCTCCGCCCCGCCAACTATCCGCCCGGAACCCCCGGGCACGGCATGCACATCGTGAAGTCGCGCGGCGGAGCCCAATGTGCCGTCATCAATATCCAGGGCCGTACCCACATGGCCCCCATCGACTGCCCCTTTCGGAAAGCCGATGAACTGCTCGCCTCCCTCGCCCCGGACGTCAAGGTCCGCTTCGTCGACTTCCATGCCGAAGCAACCTCGGAAAAAGCCGCCATGGGATGGTATCTCGATGGCCGCGTCACTGCCGTCGTCGGCACCCACACCCACGTCCCCACCGCCGACGCCCGCCTTCTCCCCAACGGCACCGCGTTCCAAACCGACGTCGGCATGACCGGCCCCTACGACTCCATCATCGGCGTCGAAAAGGATCCCATCCTCCGAAAATTCCTCACCGCGATGCCTGTACGCATGGAAGCGGCCAAACAGCGCATCGAACTCCACGCCGTCGTGGTGGACGCCGACGAAGCCACCGGACGCGCCCGCTCCATTCGCGCAATCACCGCGGCCTCCAATCGCCCCTGAGCTGAGACCTGAGGAAGCGGGGCGCCGCGCGGAAATATGAGGACAGCCCGCTGCGCCCACAATTGCCCAAACAACGCCGGACCGTGAAATATGGGGACAGCCCGCTGCGGCCTCCAGTGCCCAAACGACAACGGATCAGCCCGCCCCGCGTGGGACTGTCCCCCATATTTCCCCGCCCCCATCCCG
>JBGSME010000097.1:0-4275 GCA_041740335.1 Bryobacteraceae bacterium
GGCCTTCGGCGATCAGGAAGACGACGGCTCCGGAATCGTCATGCACCGGCTTGAGTGAAAAATCGAACAGCAGGAGGCGGCCGCCGGACCCGCGCAGCCGGACGTCGTGACGGACGAATTCCCCTCGCACCGCGCTTTCAATCGCGGCGGCGACAAAGCCGCGCGTTTCCGCATCGCTTTCCCACCACGGCGTGTCGGCCATGGGCAGCCCGACCACTTCTTCCTGCCGGGCCCCGATGTAGTCAAGCGCCGCCTTGTTGACCTCGATCAAATTGCCGGTGAGGTCCAGCAATCCGACGAATTCGTAGGTCCGGTCGAAGATGGCGCGGAACCGGGCTTGGGTGTCGCGCAGCGCCGAGACGATCCGTTTGCGATCGGTGACATCGCGATAGACGACGAGGCCGCCAAGGATCGCGCCGGAGTCGCTCAGGAGCGGGCGGGCCGTAACCTGGGTCCATAGGCCCTCGGGACGTTCGGCGGTGCGGATGAAGATCTCGGCGCCTTCGATGCTCTTGCCGGACAGTGCCATGGCCAGAGGATGAGCATCCGGTGGGCAGGGAGCGCCGTCGTCGAGAAACAACGAATGGCCCTCTACCCAACGAGTGCCGCCGTCAGCACCGGCCGCGAGCGAATGGTAGCGGCTGGAAGCGGCGTTGACGGCGACCAGCCGTCCACCAGCGTCAACCACAACCACACCGTCGGTGACATGATCCAGGATTTGGCGTATCTCGGCGGCGGAGAGCGTTGGCGGCGATTCGGACATTCCCTCGAACATATCAGCTTCCCCCGGGCGCGGCTGCTCGGGTACGTGGATGTTCGAAGCACGCTGACTTCCAAAACTGTCCATGAAGGGCAAGGGAGCCCCGGGCGCGGCGGCGACTTTTCACCCCATCGATTGGGTCGAATGGCGCTATCCGCCCGCTCTTTGGGAGCCATACGCCCAGCGATTCGGCTTCGTGGAGGCGGCTACGGAATTGCCGTAATCAATGTGGGATTGGAAGGGCCCAACGAAATGAAGATCAGCAAGATTCTGTTCCCCGTGGACTTCTCGCCGCGTTGCGAGGCGACTACGCGATACGTGGAACTCATCCAGAGGACCACCGGCGCCGAAGTCACTGTGATCCACGTTGCTAATCTGGCGGACTATCTGTTTGGCGTGGGTGAGTACGGCGGCTACGGAGTGGATGAGCTTTACCGGGAGCGAATTGCCGACGCGCGAAGGAAACTGGATGCGTTTGGCGGCGAATCCCTGGCGGCGAAACGCATTCTTGCCGAGGGCGACGCCGGGTTGAAGGTGGTGGAGTATGCGCACGAAAACAATGTCGATCTGATCATGATGCCCACTCACGGACGCGGACCGTTCCGGCGGTTTCTGCTGGGCTCGGTCACCGCGAAGGTGCTGCACGATGCCCATTGCGCGGTTTGGACGTCGGCACACGTGGACGTGGCGCCGCCGGCAAGCGTGATCGGGCTTGACCATATCCTGTGCGCGATCGATCTGGGTCCCGGGAGCATGGCCACACTCCAGTGGGCGGCAGGGTTGGCCGAGGGCCGCAAGCTGACTATCGTGCACGCGGTTCCGGTTGCCGAATCCCGTCCGGAAAAGTACTTTGACCAGGAATTCGCCGCCCAACTCATGCGGATGGCCCAAGGAGAAATCGCCCAGTTGCAAAAGGACGCCGGCACTGACGCAGAGGTGGTGATCCAGGGTGGGGATCCGGCGCGGGTGGTGCATGACGTTGTGCTAGAGAAAGAAGCCGATTTGGTTGTAATTGGGCGCGGATCGGCTGCGGGAGGATTTGGCCGGTTGCGGACGCACTCCTACGCGATCGTGCGCCAGGCCCCCTGTCCTGTAATCAGTGTGTAGCTGGTTGGCAGTTTGGTAAGCAGGTTGCTTAGATGGAGCCGTAAGGAGATTGAACGATGACACGCCGAATACTTATTACGTTCGCCGTTGTGAGTCTTACTCTTCCCTTGGCGATGTGGTCTGCCGGGGACGACAATCCAACTCCCGTGCCGATGATGCGTAACTGCGATCCCGGACAGGGCAGAGCGGGGGACCTCATCTCGGTGACAGGAGAAAATCTTGGCAAGAACCGCGTGGCTGAGCTGTTTCTTACCAAGGGCGCCGAGGACATCAAGGTCGTGATCGTGGATCAGAGCAATTCCACGATGAAGTTCAAGGTGCCGGCAGAGGCGTCCGAGGGACGTTACATGCTGACGGTGCTAACCACAACCGTGGTTCCTCAGTTGATTGAGCAGCCGGTCCTGTTCAACGTCACCAAGTAGATGGGACTGCCGCAGCGGTTGGCGGTATTGTATGTCCAGGTTGTCGCTCACTCCCGTGAGGACACTTGCTTCCGTCATTTGAGGAAATGAAAATGAAAACGGCGCCAGGGTTGATCCTTGACGCCGTTCTTGTTGATTCTGAGTGGCTTGCCCGCCGAGCCTTACCGGCGCTGGACAAAGCGTGGCAGCACCAGCATCGCGGCTCCCCATAGCGCCAGTGAGAGAAAGAGCGCCATGGTGTGTTGATGCCGGAAATCCTGGGCGAGGAATTTGTAGCCGGCGGCGGCCAGGAGAGGGTAGACCAGCCACGCAAGTTCGGCGCGGTTCCATCGCCGGCTGGCCCAAGCCAGAGTGAGCACGGCGGCCAGCAACATCGCCGTTCGCACCGTGGAGAAGAATGCGGGATCGATATTGCCGGCGGCGGCGGGAACAGCGCCGGTGGCGGCACCCGCGGCAATGCCGGTCCAGATTAACGTGGCTGCGAAGCTTACCAGAAACAGCGGCGCCCGCTCCCAGGCTGACTCACCGCCGGACGCCCGGTAATGAAGCAACAGACAGGCGATCAGGACGCCGGCCGAAGCGATCCAGGCAGACCGCGTGAGCTCCGTCAGGCCCGTAGCCTGTGCGAGCAGCAGCGGGACAGTGTAGGCCGCCGCGCCGGATAGCGCCGCGCCCAGCAGCAGGTAGAAGGTGCCGTGCCAGATCAGTGTAAGGCGCTTCCAACGAATCCCGGCCAGGAAGAAGGCCAGAGCCACTGCCGGCAGCAAAGCTCCCAAGGTGGCAGGTGGGGCAAGGATGCTGCCGCCGGCGACGGCCAGCAGCAGGCCGAAAGTCGAATACGAATAGAAGTTGCGCTCACGTCTTCCCCGGCGTTCGAGAAAGGCCAGCGATACAAGATAACTGGCGATGCCAAACACGAGTGTGATGCCGGCGAGCAGGTTGGCCATTGCCGTCCCTGGGCCGGACACACGCAGCCCGCCTAGAATGGCCAGGAGGAACGCGATGACGCACTGGAACAATTCGAGACTGGTGAACGGGAGGCCACGCCACAAGGTTCGCGTCATGCTGCTGGCGAGATAGATGCCCAGCAGCAGCAGTTGCGCTCCGATAACGGAACTTGGCGCGATGGGCGAATAGCTTTCGGGTAGTCCGTTCGGAAGAGTGGAGATCCAGGTGAGCAGTAAAACGGCGAGATCGGCCACAAACGCCACCAGCCATCGTTCGCGCAGCCAGTGGTCAAAGCAGGCCGAGCATTCCACCGCGACGGCGATGCCGAGTATGGCGAAGGTGAACGGGATCAGGTCGTGAGTGGCCAGCAGCAGCGCTGCCCCGGTGAAAAGGCCGCTGAGGGTGGAGATCCAGGCGACGTCGGTAAGATTGCGCCGCCACGAAATCATCAGCCCCGCCGTGGTAAAGGCCAGCAGCGCCAGCGCGGCCGCCGGGGTGGTGACGGCGTGGAACCGCAGGACGGACTCCCAAAGCATCGGGGCGAGGATCAAGACGGCGGTGAGGCTATACATCACGGACTCTAATCGCCGATCCGCCGAACCGCGCGCCGCGAAGCTAAGCCAGCCGAGCGCATAGAGAATGCCGATGCCGACGCCGGCATTCATCGGCACCGATCCGGACTCGGTTGCCGCTCGAAGCAAGTACGCTCCGGCCAGGCCAAGCAGCGATTTTCCGAGGATCGGGATGGCATTCGCGGTATCACCGAACGCATCCTGACGTGCGGCGGCGGCGCTCGCCTCGGGCATGCCGGTTGAATCGGGGATACCGGAATCCGGTTCCTCCCCGGCGGTGCGCCGCTCCAGGCGCGTGACTCGTTGTTCGAGTAACCGTATCGATCGGCGCAGGGCCTCGAGATCGGGCTGGGTTACCGGTTCGCTCATGAGGGGCCTCCTCGTGCAAAGGATTCGGCGGCTACACCGACAACACCGGCAACGCCGCCGCCAATCTCTCCCTCTCCGATGCCCGCGCCAAAGCCGT
>JBGSME010000098.1:0-1760 GCA_041740335.1 Bryobacteraceae bacterium
GCAGGCGGAGTCGAACCTCGTTTCGGCGATGAGCTCGTATCAGAAGGCAAAGGTGGATCTGGACCGCGTGACCGGGCAGACGCTGAAGACCTACAGCATCGACGTGGTGGAGGCGATGTCCGGCAGGGTCAGCCGTCCGCCGTATATGATTCCGGCGCAGCCGTAGCCGCGTTAGGTTCGTTCTGGCGAATTCGTGATTGAGAGCGGAGACGGTCCTGTTGGGGTGCGTGTAGCGGGGAAAAGCGGGAAGCCGCCGGACGTTCGCGCCGGGTGTGGGAACGATTCCGGCGAGCCTGGCGATGTTCCGGGTGGGGGAGGCACCACTGCCTTGGGCTGCTCCGGCTCCATGGGCGGCGATTTCCGAAAAAGCGCCGGAAAGTGTCGAATGTTGCCGGGCGCGGTAGGTTCGTTTTGGCGAATTTACTTCTCGGAGTGAGCGGGACTGCTTGGCTTTCGCTGCGGAGGTGCGAGACGGCAACGCGATTGAGAGCGGAGAGTTGAACGTCATAACGGGGCGAGTTTAGCGGGGCGGGTGAAGGGGCGTGCAAACCCGGGTCTTGTAAGTGGTTTGGGTCGAGCTAGATGAGCGATTTTAGGGCGGTGTGAATGATCGAGGTGAGGTGACGCGCGCCCCGGTTTCGAGTATGATCGCGATACCGCCAAATGTCTCGAATTCCCGATTCGCTTGCCAACGCCTTGCGCCAGGGCGAACTGATCCCGTTCGCGGGCGCGGGCGTTTCGATGGCGGTAAAGACTCGGGATAAGGCTCCGGTCTTTCCGAGTTGGTCCGGATTGCTCACCGGCGCGGCGGAGCGGCTGCGGAGGGAGAACCAGAACGACGACGCCGACCTGGTGGCAGCGCTGATCCGGAAGGGCCGCTTGCTGGAGGCCGCCAAGGAATGCCGCGAGGCGCTGGGCGCTCTGTGGTACCCGTTCCTGGCCGGCCACTTCGATCCGCCCTTTGAAAGCGTCGAACCGGGAAGTCTCGAACTGGCCCGCGCGGTGTGGAGGCTTGGGAGTCCGTTGGCGATCACGACCAACTACGACCGGGTTCTGCGGTGGGCGAGTCCCAATCCTCACGATTTGCGCTACTGGACCGTTTCGGACCGGGCGAACCTGGCCGATATCGACCGCGATCCGCGTCCCGCCGTATGGCACCTGCACGGCGCCATTGACCGGCCGGAAGAGATCATCCTGACGCCGGACGGCTACGACCTGCTTTATCCCTCGGACGACGCGATGAAGGTTCACTATGAGGCGGCGCTATCCACCTTGCGCGGGCAGCTTACGTCGCGATCGCTGCTGTTCATCGGGTTCGGCATGGAAGAGGCGATCCGGCGTCAGATCCGTTGGGTCCGCGAGACGTTCGCGGGCGCGGGAGGCCAGCACTTCGTGCTTGTCTGCGAGCGGCATCGGGCGGCGATGGAGAAGGACCTCGCCGGACTCTCGGTGCAGGCGATCCCGTTCGCCGATTTCGGCCAACCGATGCTCGATCTGATGGGCGAGCTGGCGGCGTGCGCGGCGTCGCCGGGTGGAGTACGGGCGCGCCCAACGCCGGTGCGTGTGGAAGCGGATCCGAAGCCGTATCTCGAATACCTGCGGAATGACACTGGCTTTATCGAGATCCGGGGTCTGCGCCTCACTGTGGCCGAAGCGCCGCGATTCCCGATCCATGAGCTCTACATTCCGTTGATCGACGAATTGGGCGGGCGCCGGTCCGCCGAAGTTGGGGAGATGCCGGACGGCGGGCGGCGGTTCCT
>JBGSME010000099.1:0-2625 GCA_041740335.1 Bryobacteraceae bacterium
GCAGGCGGAGTCGAACCTCGTTTCGGCGATGAGCTCGTATCAGAAGGCAAAGGTGGATCTGGACCGCGTGACCGGGCAGACGCTGAAGACCTACAGCATCGACGTGGTGGAGGCGATGTCCGGCAGGGTCAGCCGTCCGCCCGATATGATTCCGGCGCAGCCGTAGCCGCGTTAGGTTCGTTCTGGCGTTTTCGGTTTGCGTGGGAAATTCGTGGGTGATGGCTAGCCTCGTTCGTGGGTGTCCACACCCTATGATGCGGGTACGATTTCGGTAGAAGTGTCGAATTCGGTCGAATTTTGACGCGTGGACCGTTTCCCGGTGTGGTGGTTGACGGGCCGGCTGGCGCTGGCGACGTGGCGAAGTACGGCTAACGCGGCGCGGAGGCGTAGCGCGGGCGAGGAATTGTAGAGGGACTGGTCGACGACTTGGGCGGCGGAATCGGCCATGGCGCGGAAGCTTTCGTGAACGAGTTCGGCGTGTTCTTCGCGGAGAGTGGAAAGAGCTTCGGCGAACGCCGGGATTTGGCGGGACCAGTTGTGGATGGTGGAGCGGTGGATGCCGGCATCATTGGCGGCCTGTGAGACGGGGGTCCCGGTGGCGAGCGCGTGGAGCACGGCAACCTGCTGCGGGGTGAGTGTTTCGAGTTGCGTTGTGGTGAGTGACATAGTGGCTGACCTCGATTGCAGGGTAGCGGGGGCGGGGTGGGCGTCTGCAAAGTCGAAACCAGCAAGTGGTCTGGGATGTGAGAGATAAAAAATATTTTCGTTTGTGATTTGATGTCGTCGGGCTGAGCGGGAGGGGGGCTGTGGTCCGCTATTTGGTATGAGAATCGCGTTCAGAAACCGGCGTACTCCTGAAGTTAGCCGGGCAAGCTTGCCGCCAAGGGCTCCAGCGGTGGTCTGATCAAGGACAACATTTGATCTTCGATCGCAGTCCACGGCAGGTTCAGATCGAGGGTGCGCACCCTAACCGAATGACCATAAAGGCGGTACGACAGATCGAGCGATCTACCGACGGCCGGGTACAGCAGGATTCCTTCAGCCACCCGGTCTGCCCCTCCATTGTGTTCGAGATTGCGGAGGTAGGCGCACAGTTGATACAGATGGGACGATCGCAGCTTTTCCGCTCCGAAGCGGCTCTGAAATAGCTTCCCGGTATACTTGCACTCGATGACTATCGTGCGGTTCACCGAGCGAAGACTTGCATCGGTCGACATCGCCGGCAGCAAGTCGAGGTCCGAGCCTTCGACTGCGCCGTCAGACCAGTCCATTCGCTCACTCTTCACCTTGAATGTCGTTTGGCTGCGGGCGAAGAAGTTCCGCACGAACTTCTCGAAGACGCGCCGCATGCGCTCTTCGTCTCTGTCCACCTCGCGAAATCGATACTGCCCTGGCCGATCCTGAGCTTCGAGGCATTCATACAGGAATCGACAAATGGTCAAGAGGAACGAATAAAACCGGTTGTTCTGGTGTAAGCGGACGGCGCGAAAAAGCTTGGCGTTCAATTCGATGTCGTGGACGCCGCGCAATAGAGCACTTGCCTGGCGCAACTCCCGGCGAACTGGCGCCCCAAGCTCCCGAACCCCGAGCAGCCGGTTCACCGTCGCCTTTAGTATTTGGTTACTCTGAATGTCGGCGCTCATCTCATCAAACGCGCAATAGACCTTCTTGGGCTGCATCGTCATCGTGCGCATGGATGGCGCCATGAGTATCCTGCCGTGCGGGGTGCTGGTGGATTCTTCTTGCGAGATATAGTCTGTTTCAAGGCCCCGCCGGTGCAACGATCGAAGGCCCATGGTCAACTGCCGGCAGAAGAGATGGAGTGTGTCAGGGGAATTCCTCTGCCGCGTACTTTTCAATCTGCCGCGGAGCGAACTCGTTCCAGGCGTAGCAAAGCAGATAGTAGATATTGGCCACCGGGATGGACACCATCAGGACTGCTCGAACTTCGCCTTCAATTTACCGGTCCACTTCTCCACCAGTTCCGGGTTATCGAACCAGTACTCCTGGAGCAGCGGCAGAATTTCGTAGCTAACGGCCTGCTCATAAGCCTGCTCCGTAAGTGCGGCACCATTCCCGCACAAATAACTATGGCCGATCATGAAGCCCCGACCCAGATTCTGCTCTTCAGCGATAGCCTTATTCAAGGCCTTCATTCGCACCGCCACCTCCGTTGCAAGGGCAGAGCCAGTGCCCCGCGCCACCAGGAAGTCAGCAAACTCCCTCGACCCGAAGAGAGGCTCCAGGTCCACAAACGCGAAACGGCGCCTCAGGGCGTAGTCCACCAGCGCCAGCGATCTGTCAGCCGTGTTCATCAAACCGAGGATGTGGACATTGGGGGGCACATAAAACTGGTCCTCCTCCGAGGCAGAGTAAGTGAGTGCCAGCGAGTTCTTGCTACCCCGCTTGTCCGCCTC
Organism: Bryobacteraceae bacterium; assembly: GCA_041740335.1. Classification (GTDB taxonomy): domain Bacteria; phylum Acidobacteriota; class Terriglobia; order Bryobacterales; family Bryobacteraceae; genus DSOI01. Next base: position 2,418 of record JBGSME010000099.1, read on the forward strand.
AATCAACATCAGCAACTCGCCGAAGACCTTACTGAGGTTACTCCGGTTAATCTCATCGATGATGAAAACGTAGGTGGAGTCTTGATCGAGGGATGCGCGCTTGCAGAAGCGAACAAACACTCCGTCTTGCCGCGTGAACCCAGTCTCGTTCCTCGGGGGACACCTGAAAACCGGCCAATGAGGGACACCGCAAAACCGGCCAACGGAA
>JBGSME010000100.1:0-2981 GCA_041740335.1 Bryobacteraceae bacterium
CGACCGCGAGGGACGCGCTATCGCGGCCGGAAGGGCCGAGTCACCGCAATTCCCCATTTCCCCCGGCGCTTTTCAGACCGAAAGCCGCGCATGGGGCGGCGCCGCGAACGGCTTCGTCTCCCGGCTGAGTGCCGATGGATCCCAACTCGAATGGTCCACCGTGATCGGCGGTACGGCGCGATCCATAAACATTGGCGCCGAAGTTGTCGTCCACTGGCCCGCCACTCCCGGCGATGAGGTCCGCGAGATTCAACTCGGCCCGGACGGCGATGTGTGGATTGCTGGGATCTCGACAACCTCCGGCTTCCCCGTATCCCCAGATGCCCTCCAGCCGCTTCCCGCCGATCCTCCGGACTCTCTCGATCGCCAGGACCTCTTCGTCGCCCGCCTCGACGAGCGAGGAATGCGCCTGCGCTTCTCCACTTTCGCCGGATCTCCTGGGCGCGATGAATGGGGCGGCTTCGTGCTTGACCCGGAAGGCGGCGCATGGATCGCCCGTATCCTCCGCGCCCCCTACGTCCGCTATGGCGAAGAAGCCCCCGGCAAGACGATCCTGGCAAAGATATCGGACGACGGCCGCAAAGAAATCGATCGCTACGAGTTGCCCGACGGCAGCGCCGGAAAGGGCCTCTGGTGGGCTGCCCCTGGAAAAACGCTCGTCGCCTGGGGCCGTTCCGCCGGCACGCTGCGGCTGCCCGTAGCCGATTCCTGGTCCCCATCGCTCTACGGAATCTCCGGCTACAGCCGCGAACGGACCCGCGATTCCATTCCCCCCGGCGAACTGGTTTACGTCCTCGGAACCGGACTCGCCAGCGAAACATCCGATGGTGTGCCCCGCGACGGAATCTATCCCACCCAGCTTGCCGGCGTCCGCGTTCTGTTCGACGGGATCCCGGCCCCTATCCTGCGCCTCGAGCCGGACCGCATCCTCACCGTTACCCCCTTCCGGCTCGCGCCTCCAGCCCGGACCACTCTGGAAGTGCGCACGCCGAACGGCGTCACGCAGCCGCTTCGCTACGATGTGGCCCTCGCCGAACCGAAGTTCCTCACACATCCCAATGGGTTCGCGCTCGCTTACAGCGCTCGGGGAGAGATCACTGGCGGGCACGGCGCGGTGGCCGGGGAAGTGATCACGTTTCTCCTGACCGGATTCGGCAAGCTAACCGGCGAACCGCGGGACGGCGCCATCGCCGGCTCGGAGCCGCACGGTCCTGCGCTGACCGTAAGCTTCGAACTTCCTTGGGCCGCGTCGCTGCCTCAACCATCGGTGCTCTACTTCGGACCAGCGCCTGGTATGGTGGAAGGAATCATGCAACTCAACGTTCGCCTGATTTGCCTCGCTGGCTCCGAGAACCGGCTGCCCATCCCGCACGTGGGCGATTTCACGGCCCGGACGCCCGTTCTGCCCTCCGCCTACGATCCGCGGTTGACCGAAACATTCTGCCGGAACTGACGCCTACCGCACCCCCGAAAACAACCCCACCGCCGCCCCAACCACATCCCCCGCCGCACCACGCCCATAGGGAGTCCGGTCCACCTCATACCCCTCGTACTCATACTCGCTCTCCACCGGCATGTACTCGCCGCCCTCCCCGCTCGAATACCCGCAAAACATCGTCACCCCGAACGGCGACGCCTTCTTTACCGCCTGCCCGATCTCCGCGAACGGCTCCCCAGCCATCGCCACCATAGCCACCTCGCCAATCCGCAGCACCTGCAACCGCACCTGCACCGGACCCGGCGTCGGACGCTTCCACTTCGCCAGCAAATCCGCGAACCGCCGCACCCGGGCCTCCGCCGCATGCTTCGCCCATTGATCGCCAGACCCCATCCCAGCCGCCTTCGCCTCCGCCTCCCGCACCCGCTTTTCCATGCTCGCGATCTCCGCTCCGGAATACGATCGCGAAGGCACCTCGATCACCTTCGTCGCGAACCGCAGAGACCCGTCCCGCGGACCCTCAGTCCGCCAAAATTGCTTCGCAATATACGCCGTCGACTCCACATATCCCTCGAATTTCGGCTCCCGCCGCACCGTCTCGATCTGCAGCGCCAACGCCGCCGCCTGATGCCCAAGGATGCGGCCCAACCGGTGCGGCACCCCCAAATCGCCCGTAAAACCCTCCACGGGACCCTGATTCCCCGCCGCCCCCTGAAAGAACAAACACTTCGACCCCGGCATCGCGCGCTCCACTTCCTTCCGCATCATGCCAGGCCAATCCGGGGAAATTGTCTTATTATCCCAGGCAAGCACCGTCCCGTGGCACTGGAAATTCACGATAACCGCCAACGGATTCCCCGCCGCGTTATCGATCCGCGCCACGATCAGATCCCGGTCCACCAGCCCCTCCGGATTCCGCCCCACCGCCGGTGGAGCCCCGTCCCGAGGCCGCACCCGCCGGTTGATGTTGATCGTCCCCACTCCCTTCGCGCCGCCGATGTGTGCCGGCTCCAATCGCGAGTTCGCCTCCACAATAGCCCCCACCACACGGTCTGCCGCGCTCTGCCAATGCCGTTCGTACATCGCGCGGTACTGCGTGAGATCGTGACCCACCGGACCCTTCTCCCCCGTCAATAGCGGACCCGCATGCGTATGCGTCGCGCCCAATCGGATGTGTTCCACCGGAATCCCCGTCAGTTTCGACGCGCGCTCCGCCACATTGCCCAACGGCGCCACAAAGAGCGCGTCCACATCCACCATCGCGAACTTCTGCCGTCCGTCGCTCAGAACCAGCGCTGTCGCCACCATCCCCGCCGGATCGATTGACTCCGCCGTGATATGCGTCTGCGCTCCCCAATTCATCTGCGGAATCCCCACCGGCGGCGCAATATCGGCGCGAGCCACCCCAGCCATCAACCCCGATGGCGCGGCATCCTTCACGCCGTTCTCCACTCGATCCGCGAACGCGAGCCCGGTCAACAGCAAAGCCACAAGTAGTACACGCATCACGTTCCTTCTACCGCGTACGCAGCGTCAAGTCAAT
>JBGSME010000101.1:0-7374 GCA_041740335.1 Bryobacteraceae bacterium
CGTCGGCGCCGAAAGCGTTCCGGCCGATGTGAAAAAGCTCACCGTCGCGTTGGACACCCCGTTGCCGAACGCATCGAGAAGTCCGACAACCAGCGGTGCTACGAGCGTCCCCTCATCGGCTTCCTGGTTGTTGCCGGATAGAATCGTGAGGCTGGCCGGGCCCGGGAGCGACTCGCCGATCCGCGCCAGAAACGCCGTCGGTGTCCCCACCCCGGAGGCGCGCTGCAGCGCTCCCGGCGTGGTCCGGAAATCGGTCGACTCGGTATAGCCGTTGATATAAAGATTCCCCTGCGGGTCCTGCGCCAGCGCTCCCGACGTTTCATTCCGCCGCCCACCGAGATAGGTCACGAAAGTGACCCCGGTGCCGGCCGAGTTGAAACTCGCCAGAAACGTGTCGAACGGCGCTCCGGCCACACCCGTGTTCAAGTTGGATTGGAGGGCGTTCAAGGTGACGGGGAGATCCCTGCTCGTGGTGGTTCCGTAAATCGTGGCCCGTCCCTCGGCGTCCCCAACCACGCCGGTAACCTGCTCCTCGAGACTGCCGCCGAAGAAAGTGGAATACACCATCTGGCCGCTGCCGTTCAGCCTTGTCAGAAATCCCTCCCGCCGGTTCTCCTCGCCCGGCCCGAACGAACTCTGATAGGTGGAAGGAGTGACAGGATACCGCCGGCTCGCGGTATCCCCGGCGACATAAACGTTGGCCCCGCTCGGGTCCAGGCTCATCGCGCCCAGATTCTCCGTCCTTTCTCCGCCCAGGTACGTCGACCACAGCAGGCTCTCGCCATCGGAGGCGAACGCCGTCACAAAAACATCGAACTCGCCGAGATGATCCCGTTGCGGCGCTCCCGAGATCGGAAAATCGCGCAGCGTCGTCTCCCCCGCCACAAATACCTGTCCGGAACGGTTCACCGCAATCGCTTTTCCCGATTCCTGCGCCACGATGAACGAATCGTTGTCCCCGCCAAGAAACGTCGACCATACCAGGCCATTTCCGTTCGCGTTGATCTTCGCGACAAAAACATCAATGGCGCCGCGCATCTCTTTCTGGAAGACATCTTCGGATGTGATCGGAAAGTCGCCCGATGCGGTGTCGCCCGTTACGTAGGCGTTGCCGCCCGTGTCCACCGCCACCGCATTCAAATGATCACGGTCCTTACCGCCGATCCGCGTGCAGTAGATAAGATCGGTGCCGGAAGGGTTCAGCTTGAAGACGAATCCATCCAGATCGTTCGGCGCACCCAACGGAAATACTTTGAAGGCGCCTGGCGTCGTCGGGAAATTAGCCGAACTCGTTGTGCCTCCCAGGTACAGGTTTCCATTGTTGTCCACCGCCGGTTGGCCCGGCGTGTCCTGTGCGCTGCCGCCCACCAGCGTGGAGTAGAAAATCGTGGTTCCGGTGGCGTTCAACTTCACCACAAAGACGTCGGTGTCTCCGATGAGCTGGCCCTGAAACGCTCCCGTACTCACGGGAAAGTCCGTGGACGTGGCCGTCCCGGTCATATAGAGATTCCCGTTTTTGTCGATGACGAGGCCCGTGGCCGCGTCGCGGAAGCGTCCGCCATAAAAGGTCGAGAACTGCAGTACCGGGTCAATCACCAGCGCCCGCGTCCGGTCATATTCGCCCACGTCGAATCGCACCTGTCCGCGTTCGTCAATCCGGTAGGCGCCGGTCACTGCCCGCTCTGTTCCGTCAATCTCTTGATAAACCACCGGTTTCTTGTGCGTAATATCGCCGCCCGCGGTGGTGACGACGAGATCGCCCGCCGCCGAAATCGCAACGCCCGCCGCGTCCGGAAACCTCAACGCGATTCGCGACGGATCCGCTTCCGGTGACACCACAAAGTCATATTCCAACCGGCTGCTATTGCCGTAGTAAACGAGATCGATGCCCGGATACACGCCCTCATACCGCACGCGGCCGAAATTCGGAACCGCCGTCCGCCATTGCGTCCGGTCTCTCCCTTTCAAATAATTGCTCACCGAGGCGAGCCGGTCTTCACCCGTCCCGTGCGCCGCTCCATTGGCTCCCTCGATCGCCATCGCCAGCCGGGCCTCGCCCGATGCGAAGCGCGCCTCCGTCGCCGATACTCGTAGCGCGTACCCCGGACCCATCGCCCGGAAGATCGATTCCGATCCCTCCGTTTCCGGCTCAAAACGAAGCGGAAGATCGCCCGGCGCCACGGCGGGCGCTGCAATCGCTTGCGAAATCAGGACGCAGGTACTAAAGACGCTGAAAACAAAAGCAGCATATTTTGTTGTCATACCGTTCCCGTAATTATATTACCGGATCAAAGCAGCGTGGCGGCGGCTGCTTCTACTTGATCGAGCGCATCCACGAAAAAATGATCCTTGGACTCGATCCAGACCAAGCTCTTTTCCCCTGGCAGCGAGTCATAGAACGCCTGGAAGTTCTCACGAGGCCCGAACTGATCGTTCGTGCTGTGTATGAATACACGGCGTACCGCGCAATCGAGAAAGGGCGCTGGATCCGTTTGCGCGGAAGGAAATCCCGCCGCGATCAACACTTGCGCGCGATCCTCCCCGCCGCAGCCCAGCCGGAGAATTACTCTCGATCCAAACGAAAAACCCGCCATCGTATACGGCAAATCCGGATACCGCTCGCGCAGCCACTGCAGCGCAACGCGCGCATCCTCAATCTCGCCCACGCCATGATCGTACTCGCCGCCGCTCAGGTTCACTCCGCGAAAGTTGAATCGCAACACCACCGCGCCCGCCGATCGTAATCCGCGCGCCAACCGGTACACCACCTTGTTGTGCATCGTGCCGCCATGCAGCGGATGCGGATGGCACACCAGCGCCGCATAGACCGGATCGCGATCCTCCGGTTCCTCGAGCAACGCTTCGAGGCGCCCCGCCGGTCCGGGGATGAAATGGGATTCGATTCGTCGCGCCATCGCCGATTTGGCAGCGGACTAACGCTGCTCCACCACTTCGCTCACCGCGCCGTCTACCTCCTCGGCTCGGATCCGCAGCCTCTTCCGTCCATCCAGGATTTCCCGCGACACCTCGAATCGGGCCGCCACCATCCGGTCGTCCTGGCTGTGCGGCGGTATCTTGTCGCGCGTCTTGAGCGTCTCGTTGTACTTCTGCCCGAGTTCCGGTACGCCTTCGAACATTCGCCGCGCGTCCGTTTCGGCGATCATCATGCCGTTCAGCTCTTTTCCATCCGCCGTCTCCAGGATCAAATCGACGCTCCGCACCAGAAACGGATAGTCAGCCGGATTCGCAAACCGGAAATCAACCACCGCGAGCGAACTGCCGTCCTCGAACGCGTGCGTCCGGATCTTGATCATCTCGCCCTTGATCTGGATGTGCGAGCCCCGGTTGAACCACAAGAAGCCGCCGATCAGCGCGGCCATCACTCCCAGTCCCGCTACCAGAAACGAGAGGCGCATCGGATGTGCTCAGACGCTCGGGGGCGGCGCGCCGGCGCCCTCCCCTTCCACGATGCGCAATATCGCCTGCATCGATTCGTGCGATTTCTGAACCTGGATCTCGCCGAAGATGTGCGTCTCAAGGCCCACCTGCCCGGCGTACCCGTCCTTTTCCAGCCGCTTGAAAATGCCCGCCCAATCCATCAATTCCGGACCCGGAAGGATGCTCTTGCCCTTGATCTGCACGTTCCAGATCCGCTTCGTCGGCATCATCTCGTAGCCATCCGGGAACGCGATTTCATTGGTGTGCGCCGAGTTGAGCGGATCCCAATTGATGCCCACCCGCCGGTGCGTCACCTGCTTGACCAACGCCGTTAACTCCGCCGCCGACGACACATTGCATGCCGTTTCATTCTCGATCAGTAGATCGATCTTTTCTCTGTCCGCCATCGCCGCCAGTTCGTTCAGATGCTCAACCAGACGCGGCGTCGTCTCCGCCGGGTTTGCCGTCCGCAGGAACGTAAACACGCGGACCTTTTTTACGCCAAGGATATGCACCGCCGCCGCCGCCCGCTTCAACTCCTCCGCTCGCCGCTCAAACCGCGAGGGATCTTTCTTCACCGAAGCGCGCGCCGGCTCCGAGCCAGGCAGCCAATACTTGAACATGCTCGTGTTCAGGAATGAGATGCCGATTCCCGCGTCGCGAAATTCCCGCGCCGCCTGCTTCAGCTCCGCTTCCGGCAGCATGAAATATTCCTTTTTCGCGCCCGGCACCGATCGCAGTTCCAACCACGATATCCTGTACTGCTTCGCGAACTCGATCGCCCCCTTCGGATCCCGGGCGATCTCGTCGCTGATTGCGCTAATCCGCGAACGGTCGATACGCCGCTTCGCGCCTTTCGCCTCCGGCAGCGCCGCGGTTGCGCACGCAGCTAAACCCGCACCCAGCATGGTGCGGCGGTTCAAATCAGTTGGACGGCTTTTCGAATGCACTATCGTTGACTCCCTGGTTGATTTTAGCTTCTTTGATTGTCTGCTGCCCGAACTTTTGGCCGCCCGCTGTAACCACCACCTGAAATGGCATCTTCACGCCTTGCACATCCCGGATGTCAGAGAATGTTTCCATCCACTCACCCGGCGGCGATCCCATCCCTCCCTCATCCATATAGCTCTTGCCCGCCAACTGCCCCGTGGCCGGATCGACGAACAACTTCGCTTCCACCTTCAACGCCGCATTCGAAACCAGCACGCCTTGCACGTCTTTTCCGCCCACCTTCGACGCTCCAAGCGCCTGCACCGTGTAGCCGGGCTCATCGAAATTGCGCAGCAACGCCAGTACTTCACGAAGGCTGCTTTGCCGCGCCCGTTCCGACATCGCCGCCGGAGCCACTTGCACGCCCTGCGGCGATTTCATCCATACCTGCTTCCCGTCGAATCCCTGTTCGATCACGCCCATCGGCAGCACCAGCTTCATCAGTGATTTGCCTTCCACCGTGCCCACCGCATCCGCCTTCATCGCCATTTCTCCCTGCGGCGTCACCCGGATCATGTCCATCTTCAGCGCATAGTCTTTCAGGTTCTTCACCGCGTCTCCGCCATGCGCCTCGCGCGCTTTCTTCAACAGCGCGATTCCTTGGGTGCGCGTTTCACCAGTGGCCGCTGCCACCGCTGCCGCCTTCGGCCCGGGAATCGAATAGTCCACTTCGGTGATCTTGCCCAGTTCCATTTCCGGTTTATCGAACTGCGCCGGATTGCCCAGAATCACCGTCAAAAATCGCGACTCGTCCACATACTTCGCCGCTACCCGCTTCACATCGGCGATGGTCACCTTCTCAACGCCGGCGCGAAATCGCTTCAGGTAGTCCGCCGGGTAGCCGTAATACTCGTAGTCCATCAATCGACCGATGATCTTCGACGTCGAATCGTAATCGAACGCCTCGCCCTTCAACAGTCCATCCTTGGCCCGCTGCAATTCGTCCGCGGTCACATCCGTCGTTCGTATCTTAGAAATTTCCTTGCGAACCAGCCCCAGCGCCTTCATTGTCGTTTCCGACTTCGTCCCCGCCGAAGCCGACCAATATCCCGCGTGATCGTACTCTGCCCGATACCCCGCGCCAACCCCATACGCCAGACCCTGGTTCGTGCGGACTTCGTTGAACAGCCGCGACCCGAATCCGCCGCCCAGTATCTGCGACATCACCACCATCGCGTGATAGTCCGGATCGTCGCGCCGCCCAAGCAACAGCGAAATGCTGATGTTCGATTGGTTCACGTCCTCCTTCTTTAACAGGTAGACGCCCGTCGCCTGCGCGCTCTTATCCACGGCCGGCGTTGCCGGACGCGGCTGATTGCCCTTCGGCCACGCGCCCAGAGTTCTTGCCACCAGCGCCTTCATGGCTTTGGAGTCGAAATCGCCCCACACACCCAGAATCACGTTCTCCGGCTGAAAATACTGCTTGTGAAACGCCACCAGATCGTCGCGCGTGATCGAGTCGATTGTCGCGTACTCCACCTGCCGCGTGTACGGGCTGTCTTTGCCATAGAGCAGCCGTCCGCTCTCCCGCGCATGGATGCCGTGCGCATTGTCGTTCCGCCGTGCGATTCCGGCTCGCGTCGCCGTTTTGCTCAGGTCGATCTTGTCCTGCGGAAAGGCCGGGCTGCGCAGAATGTCGGCCAGGATCTCCATCCCTTTCGCCGCGTCCTCTTTCAACACGAAGATGCTCGCGCCGGAGGAATCCTCGCCCGCGAACGTTTCTACCGACGCCGCCAGCCGGTCCAGTTCCTTGTCGAGGTCGTCGCCGCTTCGGTTCGCCGTGCCGCCTGTCCGGATCACACGCAGCGTGGTCGACGCCAGACCCGCCTTCTCGCCCGGCTCCCAGCGGCTGCCGGTCCGGATGATCGCCCGCGCCCGCACCAGCGGCAGTTCCTTGTCGTCCACCAGAAACAACGTCAGGCCGTTCGGCAGAACGCTTCCGTCTACCTCCGGAATCCGGATCGAGTTCAATGGCGGAAACTTCAGGTCCTTGTAGCTGTCGGGAATCGCCTGCGCCGCCGCCCCTGCCGCCATCGCCAGCAGGATCGTGCCGTGAATGAGAAATCGCATCATAAACATTTCCTCTTACTGCTGTTCCGGCTCGAGATAGGCCACCGTGCGGTTGGAGTCCTTGAAGGTTTCCTTGGCCACACGCTGGATATCCTGCGGTGTCACTGCGTTCAACTTGTCCAGGAACCGGAACAGGTTCTTCCAGTCGCCTGTCAGCGCTTCCCATTCCGCCAACTGGCTGCCCATGCTCGTATTGTTGGCCAGCAGGCTGATCAACCCTGCCCGCGCGCGGTTTTTCACGCCTTCCAGTTCCTCAGCCGACACCGGTTCTTCAATCAGCCGCTTGATCTCAACGAGCATCGCCTTCTCCACGTCTTCATTGGTTTTGCCCGGCGATGGAATCGCGCCGAACAGAAACAGACCAGGATACTTCTGCCCCGGAAAGCCCGTGAATCCCGCCGCCGCCACAGCCACCTTCGATTTTTGCACCAGGCTTTGATGCAGCCGCGACGAGCGGCCGTCGCTCAAGATGCTCGACAGCGCTTCGTACACCGCCAGGTCGGGATCCGAGATCGACGGCTTGTGATATCCCATGTAGGCAACCCGCTGCGCCTTCGCTCGCAGCACCAGCCGCCTCTCAACGGTCTGAGGCGGTTCCACCGTTCGTAACGGAGGCGCAACCGGCCGCGCCGCAATCCGGCCCATGTACTTCTCGGCCAGCGCTTTGATTTTCGCCGCGTCCACGTCCCCCACCACCACGCTGATCAAAGTCCCCGGCCCGTAGTACTTTTCAAAAAACGCCAGAGCGTCGGCGCGCGTAAAGCTCTCCAGATCACTCATGTGGCCCACTACCGGCTCGCCGTACGGATGCGCCTTGTACGCCGCCGCCGCGAACTCCTCGATCAGCCGGCCCTGCGGGCTGGACTCGGTCCGCAT
>JBGSME010000102.1:0-4344 GCA_041740335.1 Bryobacteraceae bacterium
ATGGTGCAGCGCCACCCGGTAACCGGCGTCGAAATCCTGGCCGAGGTGCGCGGATTCGAGCGCTACATTCCGATCGTCGAACTGCACCATGAAAATCCCGACGGGTCCGGGTATCCGCATGGCCTGAGGGGCAGCCAGATACCGCTTGAGGTGGCGATCGTGCATGTGGCCGACGCCTACGACGCGATGACTTCCGACCGGCCGTACCGGCTCGGCCTGAAGCATGACGCCGCCGCCGGAATCCTCCGCGGCAATGCCGGAACCCAGTTCGATCCGTACATAGTCGAAGCATTTCTAAGGCTGCCACCGCCGCTCGACCGCGTGGGCGACCGGGAGCCTGGGTTGTCGCAGCTCAGCATCGCCGTGAACGCAGCGGCGCAGCAGACCGATTCAACGAGGTAGAATCATGACCCGAAGCGGGTGCTTTTCCTGGTTCCTTGCTCTCTGCGGCAGCGTAGCATGGGCTCAGGAGAGCGCGCGCTTCGAGATGCCGGTGACGGTTTCCGGGGGGTACTTTTACAGCCCCCAGAGCGCGGCCGCGCCCCGCTTTGCCTCGGCGGAGACGTTGGGCCTTCGCATGGTGGCATATCCGAGCGTCCGGCTGAGCCGCCACTGGTCCGGGTTCGCCGCGGTCCAGATGAATACGCGGCCGTACTTCTACGAACAGCTCGCGACGCAAGGCTACGGCGTTCGCGGCGACATCCTGCAGGCCTTTGTCAGCTACAGCCGAAGCGGCGGCGGCAAGGCGATTTCGTTCAAGGCGGGCCAACTGCTGTCGGCCTTTGGATCCTTCCTGCTGCGCTACGACGATATGGCAAATCCCCTCGTCGACATGCCGTTGATGTACGGCTACTACTACAAGCCGGTCTCCACGCTTGGGATGATGGGCACGCAGGTGGACGTGTCGGTAGGGCGCGTCGACGCGCGGGCACAGTTTACGAGCAGTTCGCCGGCCAACCGGCGGAGCATCTTCGACAACGAACAATACGGCGCATGGACAGGCGGCGGCGGGGTGACCGTGTCCACCGGGATCCGGGTGGGCGCCTCGATCTACCGCGGGGCTTATCTGCACCGGGAGCACCGTTTCTTCCGGCCCGGCGAAGCAGCGCCAAAGAGCCTGCCCGGTACCGGCTACGGCGCCGACATCCAGGCGGCACGCGGACGCTGGAGCCTGCATGGCGAAGCGCAGCGGCACGTGCGGGCCTATTTGGCCATCCCGACGCTGACCATCGACACCGGCTACGGGGAGGTGAAATATGCGGTGAACCCGCGATGGTTCGCCGCCGGCAGAACGGGGATCCAGCGCGGAACGCTGGGATATATACCGTCGCGCACGATCCAGGAGTTCGCTCTCGGGTACCGCGCCGGGCGGAATCATCTCCTGAAGATCAGCTATGAACTGGTCCGGGGCGGCTTCATCGTGGGGAACCGCGGGAACGTATTCTCGGTGCAGTGGGTGGCCCACTTCGACGGTCCGGTTTTGTAAAGGCCTGCTAGTCCGGCTGAAACTCGAGGCTGGTGGTAATCGCGATGGCGGACTTCAAGGTTCGGTAAACCGGACACTTGTCATGGAACAAGCCATGCACGCGTTCGGCGGTTTCGCGATGGTCTTCGGTGGACTTCAGGATCAACCGCACGTGAATACGGCGGATGACCAGCACGTTTTCCTCCGTCTCCACCTCGCCGGTGGATTCGCCGATCAAAAGGCCATTGCCGGCCGGAATTTTGCGCGCCTCCAGCGCGCCCCCGTAGGTTCCGACGAGTCAACCGGCGGCGGCGGCGACGATATAGTCGAGCGTGGTTGCATGCGGCTCGAGCTTTTCGGGCGGGACTTTGTAATGCTCGGCGATTGCGCCATGGGCGCCAAAGTAGACCGGGTGATTCTCAGCCGGCAGGTAGGCGATCCGCAGGGGTCCGCGGAGGCGTTCTACTTTGACGCGGGAGGTGTAGGCGACCTCTGACATGGGCCGTTACTCCCCGCTTTCGATACGCATCCCGTAGAAGGACCGGTAGACGAAGAAGGCCGAAATGGCGAGGAACACAATCGCCAGACCGGTGCTGAGCGTGGAGCCCTGTTCGCGGGTGAGCGAGACGGCGAGTTCCACCGCCAGCAGGCCGAATAGCGTGGTGAACTTGATGATGGGGTTCATGGCGACCGAACTGGTGTCCTTGAACGGATCGCCGACGGTGTCGCCGACGACGGTGGCGTCGTGGAGCGGCGTGCCCTTGGCCTTGAGCTCAGTTTCGACGATCTTCTTGGCGTTGTCCCAGGCGCCGCCGGCGTTGGCCATGAAGATCGCCTGATAGAGGCCGAAGAGCGCAATGGCGATCAGGTAGCCGATGAAGAAGAACGGCTCAAAGAAGGCAAAAGCGAGCGTGGAGAAGAACACGGTGAGGAAGATGTTGAACATTCCCTTCTGCGCGTATTGGGTACAGATCTCGACGACCTTTTTCGAATCCTCGACCGAGGCCTTGGTTGCGCCCTCGAGCTTGATGTTGGCCTTGATGTATTCGACGGCCCGGTAAGCGCCGGTGGTGACGGCCTGGATGGATGCTCCGGTGAACCAGTAGATGACGGCTCCGCCGGCGATCAAGCCGAGCAGGAAGGGCGGGTGGAGGATGGAGAGCATCTGGAGGTTCTCGGTGAGGCCGTTGGTGAGAGCCACGATGATCGAGAAGATCATGGTCGTAGCGCCGACGACGGCAGTGCCGATGAGGACGGGTTTGGCGGTGGCCTTAAAGGTGTTGCCGGCGCCGTCGTTCTCTTCGAGGTGCTCCTTCGCCTTGGCGAAGTTCGGGGTAAAGCCGAAGTTCTTTTTGAGGTCCGCCTCGATGCCGGGCAACGTTTCGATGAGGCTCAGTTCGTAGACCGACTGCGCGTTGTCGGTGACAGGGCCGTAGGAATCGACGGCGATGGTGACCGGCCCCATACCGAGGAAGCCGAACGCAACGAGACCGAAGGCGAACACGGCGGGGGCGACCATGAGCGCGCCGATGCCGAGAGTGGAAACGTAGTAGGCCGCGGTCATCAGCGCGAGAATGGCCATGCCGAGCCAGTATGCGCTGAAGTTACCGGCAACGAGTCCGGAGAGAATATTGAGCGAAGCGCCACCCTCTTTGGACGAGGTGACCACTTCCCGCACGTGGGCGGAGTTGGTAGAGGTGAAGATCTTGACCAGTTCCGGGATGATGGCGCCGGCGAGGGTGCCGCAGGTGATGACGGTGGAGAGTTTCCACCAGAGGGTGCCGTCGCCGAGTTCGGGAACCAGCAAGTAGGACACGATGTAGGTGATCACGACCGAAACGATCGAGGTAAGCCAGACGAGCCGAGTGAGCGGGGCTTCGAAGTCCATCTTGTCGGCGTTGGCGTAGGTCGACTTGGCCATCGCTTCATTGATGAAGTACGAGAGGCCGCTGGCGATCACCATCATGATGCGCATGACGAAGATCCAGACGAGGAGTTGGACCTGGGTGATTGGTTCCTTGACGGCGAGCAGGATGAAGGTGATCAGCGCGACGCCGGTGACGCCATAGGTTTCAAAGCCGTCGGCGGAGGGGCCCACCGAGTCACCGGCATTGTCGCCGGTGCAATCGGCGATGACGCCCGGGTTGCGCGCATCGTCTTCCTTGATCTTGAAGACGATCTTCATGAGATCCGCGCCGATGTCGGCGATCTTGGTGAAGATGCCGCCGGCGACACGGAGAGCGGCGGCGCCGAGCGATTCACCGATGGCGAAGCCGATGAAGCAGGCGCCGGCATAGTCGCCGGGGATGAACAACAGGATGCAGAGCATGAGGAACAGTTCCACCGAGATCAGCAGCATACCGATGCTCATGCCGGCCTTGAGCGGAATGGCGTAGCAGGGGAAAGGCTTGCCGGCGAGGCTGGCGAAGGCGGTGCGGGAGTTGGCGTAGGTGTTGACGCGGATGCCGAACCAGGCGACCGAGTAGGAGCCAGCGATCCCGATGAGGCTGAAGGTGAGGATGATGAGCACCTTCATGAATTCGAAGTGGAGCAGAAACCCGAAGTAGATGACGATGATCGTACCGATGAACAGCTCAAGGATGAGAAGGAACTTGCCTTGGGTGAAGAGATAGGTCTTGCACGTTTCATAGATCAACTCCGAGATTTCAAGCATGGAGGAGTGGACCGGCATGTTCTTCAACTGCTTGCTGACGCTGAGGCCGAACAAGAGACCGAGAGCGGAGACGAGGAGACCGACCATCAGCAAGGCGCGGCCGCCGATGCCGCCAAGAAAGGTAGCCTGATCAAGGTCCGGCAGGACAAGGTTGGCTTCGCCGCCGCCGTGGGACTGGGCAAACGCCGCTAGTCCGGTGGCCGTG